>CALRZA010000030.1:0-11293 GCA_943372535.1 Auritidibacter sp. Marseille-P8566 | reverse complement strand
GCGTTGCGCGGCGTGGTGAGGATGTCCATGAGCGCGACCTGGTCGAGCTGGGTGACCGTCGCGACGACGGGCAGTCGGCCGATGAACTCAGGGATGAGTCCGAACTTGTGAAGGTCTTCCGGAAGCACCTCGCCGAAGAGGTTCACGTCGTCGCCCTTGCTGTGCAGCGGGGCGCCGAAGCCGATGCCCTTCTTGCCGGCTCGCTGGCTGATGATCTCCTCGAGGCCGGCGAACGCTCCCGCGACGATGAACAGCACGTTGGTGGTGTCGACCTGGATGAACTCCTGGTGCGGATGCTTGCGGCCACCCTGCGGCGGCACCGAGGCGACCGTGCCCTCGAGGATCTTGAGCAGCGCCTGCTGCACGCCCTCACCGGAGACGTCGCGGGTGATCGACGGGTTCTCGGCTTTGCGGGCGATCTTGTCGATCTCGTCGATGTAGATGATGCCCGTCTCGGCGCGCTTGACGTCGTAGTCCGCGGCCTGGATGAGCTTGAGGAGGATGTTCTCCACGTCTTCACCGACGTAGCCCGCCTCGGTGAGGGCCGTGGCATCCGCGACCGCGAAGGGCACGTTGAGGCGCTTCGCGAGGGTCTGGGCCAGGTAGGTCTTGCCGCAGCCCGTGGGGCCGATGAGGAGGATGTTCGACTTGGCGATCTCGACATCGTCGATCACGGCATCCGCCGCGGTGAGGGTGTTGCGGGCGCGGATGCGCTTGTAGTGGTTGTAGACGGCCACCGAGAGCGCGCGCTTGGCGGGCTCCTGGCCGATGACGTACTCCTCGAGGAAGTTGTAGATCTCGCGCGGCTTGGGCAGATCGAACTCGCTCGTCGTCTCCTCGCCCGCTTCGGCCAGACGCTCCTCGATGATCTCGTTGCAGAGCTCGACGCACTCGTCGCAGATGTAGACGCCCGGGCCGGCGATGAGTTGCTGCACCTGCTTCTGGCTCTTGCCGCAGAAGGAACACTTGAGCAGGTCGGCGCTTTCCCCGATCCGAGCCATCCTGATTCCTCCCCTGCGGTGCGCGGTGACACGCGCTCACAGCGAGCCTAACCCGATCGGGTGACGCAGGTGGGCAGATCACCCCCGAGAGCCTCTCGGCGTGCCGCGGCTGATTGGGCGAGCGGGGCCCCCGCCGGAATGTGTCACGATGAATGCGGAAAGGGGACGGGACCGCATGCGCATGGACTCACGATGGTCGCGCGTCGCTCGCGGCGGCGCCGCAGCCACGTTCGCCACGCTGACCGCGGCCGTCTCCCATGGCCTGGCCGGGGGCATCCCGCCGACCGTCTTCGGCCTCGCCGCCTCCCTTGTGATCTCCGGGATGGTCGCCACCGTGCTGGCCGGCCGACGGCTCTCGTGGGTGCGGCTGACGCTGACCATCGGGATCAGTCAGGTGCTCTTCCATGCGCTGTTCAGCGGTCTGGGCACCCCGGTCGTGGCCGAGCACGTGCACTCGGCGGGACGCATCGACGCGCTCACCGCCACCCACGACCATCAGGGCATGTGGCTCGCTCACGTCGCCGCGGGCGTCGTGACCCTGCTCGCGTTCCGCTACGGCGAGGTGGCGTTCTGGGGCATGGCCCGGCTGGCGCAGCTGCTGGTCGCGCGACTCGTGCGCCGCGTCATCCCGAGCCCGGCGTCGCTGCCGCCCCGTCTCGCGCCGGTCGCGCCCGTTCTCTCGCCGCTGAGCGCCGTTCTCGTCACGTCGATGCGGGATCGTGGCCCGCCCGCGAGGTTCTCGGTCGCCTGAGGCGACTCTCAGAGATTCCGCGCCCCGGTCGGGGCGCCGGCCGATCGGCCGATTCCCATTGCGCCGCGTCACTGTGCGCGGCTACGCGACAACGAAAGAACATCCATGACGAAGAAAACCATCCTGTCCACGACCCTCGCTCTCGGCGCGGGCCTCACCCTCGCCTTGGCGATGCCTCTCAGTGCGAGCGCCCATGTCGGCGCCAGTGCCGACACGACCGCTGCCGGGTCGTATGCGGTGATCACCTTCAGCGTTCCTCACGGCATCGACGGGGCTCCCACCCAGAGCGTCGCGATCGAGATTCCCGAGACGCTGATCTCGGTCACGCCGACGGTGAACCCGAACTGGACGATCTCGCTGACGGAGGTGCCTCTGGAGCCCGCGGTCGAGGACCAGACCGAGCGGGTGAGCGTCGTGACCTACACCGCGAAGGATGCTCCGCTCGACGCCCATCAGCGCGACACCTTCGCGCTGTCGGTGCGCCTCGACGGCGAGGAGGGGGACGTTCTCACCTTCCGCACCACCCAGACGAGCCCCGATGGCGCGACGATGGTGTGGGAGGGCGACGAGGTGCCGTCGATCACCCTGACGGCGGCGGCCGAGGGCGACGGTCACGACCATGGCGCCGCGGACGGGGATGCCGCCGGCGACCACGAGCACTCGGCCACCGACACCGCGGCAGCGGCGACCTCAGACGGGGATACGCTGGCTCGTGTCCTCGGCATCGCCGGGCTGGTTCTCGGAGCCGTCGGCCTCGTGATCGCCATCACCACCCTGCGCAAGAAAGCGGCCTGACCATGCGATCGCGGATCCTTCTCGTCCTGGTGATCGTCGCGGCGGCCGTCGCCGTGCCCACCGGCGCCCAGGCGCACAACTACCTGGTCTCGTCGAACCCGGCAGCAGACTCGACGATCAGCGTCGTTCCGGAGACGTTCTCGGTGACGACCAACGAGGCGTTGCTCGACCTCTCCGGTGACGCGGGAGGGTTCGCGATCCAGGTCATCGACGCGAACGGCCTGTACTACGGCGACGGCTGCGGAGTCGTGTCAGGCAGCTCGTTCTCGACCGGGGCGACGCTCGGGGAGGCCGGACCGTACCGGTTCCTCTGGCAGGTCGTCTCGGCCGATGCCCACACCGTCTCCGGGGAGTTCGCCTTCACCTGGGCGCCCGAGGCGGATGCCGTCGTGAGCCCCGGCTCGCCGACCCCTCCGGTCTGCGGCGAGTCCGTCGTCGAGGAGACGCCGACCGCGAGCCCGACGCCGACACCCGAGCCGACCGTCACGCCGACGGCAGTCGCGATCGACGATGAGGCCACCGCCGCCTCCGACCCGTCGACCGCGCTCTGGATCGGGGGTGCTGTGCTCGCGGTGCTCCTGGCGGGCGGGGTCACCTGGCTGATCGTTCGCCGCCGGGCCTAGCCCGTAACCACGAAAGAAGGGCCGTCCCGCTTCGCGCGGGGCGGCCCTTCTTGTCGATCGTCGTTACTTGGCGGTGAGCGCCGGGACGGTCTTGCGGCTCGTCAGCACCTGGTCGATGAGGCCGTACTCGACGGCCTCGGCAGCACCGAGGATCTTGTCGCGCTCGATGTCCTTGTTGACCTGCTCACGCGTGCGGTTGGAGTGGTGCGCGAGAGTCTCCTCGAGCCAGTCCCGCATGCGCAGCACCTCCATCGCCTGGATCTCGATGTCGGACGCCTGGCCGCCGCCCTGGCCCTGGATCGCCGGCTGGTGGATGAGGATGCGCGCGTTCGGCAGAGCGAGACGCTTGCCCTTCGTGCCACCCGCGGTGATCACGGCCGCAGCCGAGGCCGCCTGACCGAGCACGACCGTCTGGATGTGCGGACGGATGTACTGCATCGTGTCGTAGATCGCCGTCATCGCGGTGAACGAGCCACCGGGCGAGTTGATGTACATGACGATGTCGCGGTCGGGGTCCTGGCTCTCGAGCACGAGAAGCTGGGCCATGACGTCGTCGGCGGAAGCGTCATCCACCTGCACCCCGAGGAAGATGATGCGGTCCTCGAAGAGCTTGGCGTACGGGTCCTGGCGCTTGTAGCCGTAGGCCGTGCGCTCCTCGAAGGTGGGCAGGATGTAGCGGGACTCGGCGAGGTTTCCGGCCGCGCGGAACGTGGGGGTTTCCATGATTGCCTCTACTTCTTTTCCGTCGCGCCGGCCGTGACCTCGGCCACGTCGATCGCGGTCTCGCGGATGTGGTCGACGAAGCCGTACTCGAGGGCCTCCTGCGCGTTGAACCAGCGGTCGCGGTCGCCATCCTCGTTGACCTGCTCGACCGTCTTGCCGGTCTGCGACGCCGTGATCTCGGCGAGACGCCGCTTCATGTCGAGGATGAGCTGCGCCTGGGTCTGGATGTCGCTCGACGTTCCGCCGAAGCCACCGTGCGGCTGGTGCAGCAGCACGCGGGCGTTGGGCGTGATGAAGCGCTTGCCCTTCGTGCCCGCGGTCAGCAGCAGCTGACCCATCGAGGCGGCCATGCCGATGCCGACGGTGACGATGTCGTTCGGAACGAACTGCATCGTGTCGTAGATCGCCATGCCTGCGGTGACCGAGCCGCCGGGAGAGTTGATGTAGAGCGAGATGTCGCGCTTGGGGTCTTCGGCGGCGAGCAGCAGCAGCTTCGCCGCGATCTCGTTGGCGTTCTCGTCACGCACCTCCGATCCGAGCCAGATGATGCGGTCCTTCAGCAGTCGATCGAAAACACTGCTGACCAGTGCCGGTTCGGCCATGTGATGCGCTCCCATTCAGTTGTGTCGCTGTGAACGAATCTATCGGAGCGCTCTCGCGCGTTCGCCCATGTTCGCCGTGGGCAGACTCGGGTGTCGCCCGGGTCTGCCCACGGCGAACCGGAAAGCACCGCCGCCGTTCGGTGACGACCGTCAGGCCGTCGCCGTAAGCACATCGCAGTGTCGCCGTAGGGTGGTCGGCATGAGCGACGAATGGCAGCGGCGGGTGAGCGCGGTGTGGGCGGCGGCATCCACGATGGCGGATTTCGACGTCGTCGCGGCGATCGACGCCCTCGTCGCCGAGCGGGACGCGGATGACGCTGCCGCGGTCTTCGAGGCGGCGAGCGCCCGCGACTACGCCGACCTCGAGCGCGAGGCGGAGCCGCTCTACCGCCGAGCGATCGAGCTGGGGCTGGATGCCGCCACACTCCCCCGCGCGCAGATCCAGCTCGCGAGCACCCTGCGCAACCTCGGCCAGCTGAGCGAGTCGGTGCGGATCCTCGAGGGCGTGCTCGCCGAGCATCCCGCCGACGAGTGGACGGGTCCGGCGGCCGCCTTCCTCGCGCTCGCCCTGGCGAGCCGCGGCGACGACCGGGATGCCGCATCCGTGGCCCTCGCGGCCCTTGCCGACTACCTCCCGGTGTACTCCGCCTCCGTGCGCGCCTACGCGATCGACCTGGCCGGGCGCGAGTGAAGCGTGTTTTCGAAGCGGTGATGCTGTGGCTCGCGTTCCCGGCCCTCCTACTGCCGGCTGCCGTGTCAGCCTCGGCGAGTGCCGCCGGTGGTGCCGTCACGGACCGCATCGAGAGCATCGAAGCGCCGGCAGGGTGGGACTACCTGTTCCCGATCGTGTTCGTCTTCGTCGTCTTCGTCTCGATGGTGACGAACCTCACCGTCGTGATCGCTCGGTGGCCGACATCGCCGACCCGAGGGATGCCATGGATCGCTGGGCTCCTCAATGTCGCTCTGATGACCACCCTCGCTCTCTGGACTTCACACTTCGTGTGGGAGGCCCTTTACGAGGCAACCGCGGTATCCCTCGCCGTCGGCGGAAGCCCCTTCGACGACGTGGCGCGCGCCGCTCCCGTTCTCTGCATCTGCCTTTCGATCGGAGTGTTCTGGGTGAGCGTGGCGACGAAGCGGCGCAATGGAGCAACTCTGGGCGTCTCGACCTTGATCCCCGCCGCTCGCGTCGCCCTTGTCGTGTACCTAGGTTTGGCTGCGGCAACCTTCCTTGCCCGGTTCGTACCAGTGCAAGACGAGACGGTACAGAACGCTCTCAATTGGATCGCCGTCGTTCTCGGAGCACCAACGTCTCTGGTCGTGGGTCCCTTGGTCTGGATGTCACCTCTCGTCATCAATCGCGTCGACCCGGAAGCGACAAGCTGGGTCGTGGCGACGCTCCTTCTCCTTCCGGTCGTCTTCAATGTTGCGTGGGCAGCGCTCGCTCTGACCTCCGACCGCTTCCGCGAGAGATTCATGCCGCCGATCGCGCTGCAGTAGCGACACCCCGACGCGGCATCCGCCCGATGTCGGCGGTCGGGGCGACCATGGAGTCATGGCAGACATCGACATCCGCGAACTGAGGGCGTACGAGCCCTACTGTGCCGACTGCGGCGAGACGGGGCCGATCGAGACGAGCGAGTTCCTCGCGTTCGCCTGGGAGCAGGCCCACGACTGCGCGACCGCCGCCGCGTCGCATGAGGTCGCCCGCGCCTCCTGAGTCCTCGCGCCGTATCCAGATCCAATGAGTGATTTCGATACGCGGCTTTGCCGCTACTCAATCAGCGCTCAACGCGAACGACCCCGGATGCTGGGCACCCGGGGTCGTTCGCGTCACTGACGACTAGTGGTCGTGACCCTCGTGGTCGTCGTGCTCGTGCTCGTGGGCGTCGCCACCGGAGGCGAAGTCGTTGACGTCGAGGATGTCGCCACCCTCGGAGCCGGCGATCGCCGCGGTGAAGACCGAGACATCCACCGCCTTGCCCTTGGAGTCGACGACCTTCGCCTTGGCGAGCACGGCGCCGAGCGCCTTGTTGCGGGCGACCTCCGCGATCATCGCGGGGATCTGTCCGTTCTTGTCGAGAACCTGGATGAACTCGCTCGGCTCCATGCCGTACTGGGCGGCGCCCTGCACGAGGTAGCTCGTGAGCTCGTTCTGGCTGACCTTGATCTCCTCGGCCTCGACGATCGAGTCGAGCAGGATCTGCGTGCGGAACGTCTTCTCGCTCGACTCGGTCACCTCGGCGCGGTGCTCGTCGTCTTCGAGACGGTTCTCGTTCTCGAGGTGGCGGTGCACCTCGTCTTCGACGAGCTTGGCGGGAACCGGGATCTCGACCTTCTTGAGCAGCTCGTCGACGATCTGGTCGCGGGCCTGAGCGCCCTGCGCGAAGACCTTCGACTTCTCGACCTGCTCCTTGATGTCGGCCTTGAGCTCCTTGATGGTGTCGAACTGGCTCGCGATCTGAGCGAAGTCGTCGTCGGCCTCGGGCAGCTCGCGCTCCTTGACGGCCGTGAGGTTGACCGCGATCAGGGCGGTCTCGCCCTCGTGGTCGCCGCCGAGCAGCACGGACTCGAAGGTCGTCGACTCGCCGGCGCTGAGGGAGTCGAGCGCCTCGTCGATGCCCTCGATGAGCTCACCCGAACCGACCTCGTACGAGATGCTCGTGGCCGAGTCGACCTGGGTGTCGCCGATGGATGCCACGAGGTCGAGAACGGCGAAGTCGCCCTTCTTGGCCGGGCGGTCGACGGTGACGAGCGTGCCGAAGCGCGAACGCAGGTTGTCGAGCTCGTTCTTCACGTCATCCGCCGAGACCTGGGCCTCGTCGACGGTCAGGGTGAGGGAGTCGTACTTGGGCAGGTCGAACTCGGGACGCACGTCGACCTCGATGTCGATGACGAGGTCGCCGCTGAAGTCCTTGACCTCAGGCCACGTGGTGATGTCGGCCTGGGGGCGTCCGAGAACACGCACATTCTCGTCCTTGACCGCCTGGCGGTAGAACTTGTCGAGGCCGTCGCTCACGGCGTGGTTGAGCACGTCTTCGCGACCGACACGCTGGTCGATCAGCTGCGGCGGCACCTTGCCCTTGCGGAAGCCGGGAATGTTCACCTGCGACGCGATGTGCTCGTAGGCGTGCGCGATGCTCGGCTTGAGTTCGTCGGGCGTCACAGCGATGGTGAGCTTGACCCGGGTCGGGCTCAGCTTCTCAACGGTCGTCTTCACGTCGTGGTTCTCCTGATTGATTTCGTGTGGTGATGAGTCGGGGCGACAGGATTTGAACCTGCGACCTCTCGGTCCCAAACCGAGCGCTCTACCAAGCTGAGCTACGCCCCGCGCGCTGGAGCTTGGAGAATCGCGTCAGCGATTTCGCGACGCCAGCCCCGAAGCAGGCTTGCTGCTATCGGAAAAGTGCCTCGCTTATCCTAGCCCTCCGCCAGCACGATCACCTTGTCGTCGGCCGTGAACTCGACGCGGGTGGACTTGACCGGGTTGACGACGACGCCGTAGCCCTTGCTGGCCGAGTGGGAATCCGCCTGGATGCGGTAGCCGAGCGCGGTCTCGCCCCGACGACGCGCCGCCTCAAGCACGGTGTAGAAGTCGACCGGGGTGCCGGGCGTCACGTAGGCGGCGGCATCGCGCAGGTAGACCTCGGCGCCCGTGCTCGAGAAGAGCTGCTCGAAGACGTCGGTGAGCTTCCGGTTCTCACTGACCTGCGAGAGCATCAGGCTGATCAGCTTGTCGCTGACGATGAAGTCGTCGGCGTTGGTGACCTCCGCGAGCTCGCGGTTTCGGTCATCCAGCATCTCGCTGACGATGTTCAGGTCGATGCGGGCCGTCTCCTCGATGTCGCGCAACTGGAGCAGCGTGATGAGCGTCTTGCCGTCCGCCCGCTGGGTGTCGAGGTTCTTGTAGGCGAGCACGATGATGTGGTCGAACGTCGAGACCTTGAGCTTGGTGAGCTGGGCGCGGCTCGTGGAGTCGCCGCGGGTGAAGGTGATCTTCAGGTTGTCGAAGGCCGGCAGGGTCGGCTTCTCGACATCCGCGAGGATCGTCACGACCGAGCCCGGGGCCACGTACTCGTCGAGCTCCTTGAGCATGCCGGCGAGTCCGTCGTTGTAGCCGAGCACGAGCGTCTTCTCGGGGGCAGGCTTGGGGGCCTTCGCGGTGCTGATCGCCGCGGCATCCGGAGCACCGGGGGTGGAGAGGCGGATGGCGCTGTCGTCTTCCGCGATCAGGATCAGCTGGTCGCCGGGCTCGTAGGTGGCCTCGTCGCTCGGATTGAGGGTGACCTCGCCGCCCTTGACCATGCCCATGACGGCGGAGTCGGCGAACGCGAGCTGCGCGTCGAAGTAGGTCTTGCCGTAGAGGCTGGGCTGCTCGGTGAAGTAAATCTCGTCGCCGCCGAAGTCGAGAAGCTCGGAGTAGACGACGCTCAGGCCCGACTGCCGGCAGCTCTGCACGGTGATGCGACCGATGAGCTCGCCACCCAGCACCCAGTGCGCCTCGCCCTTGCCCACGAGGTGGGCGGCTTCGAGGTTCGCAGCATCGGCCAGCTCACCGACGATGTGGTACGGCTCGGGCTTGCGCTTCGGGTTGTTGGTGAGGGCGAGGGCCGTCTTGATGACGTCGGCGTCCGGGTCGGGGCTGGCGTCGGGGCCGACGAGCACGATACTGCGGGCGGTGTGCGGGTTGGCGATCTCGAGGTCGACGAGGGTCATCGGGTCACCGGTGCGGCAGATGATGCGGGTCTTGCCCGTGTCACCGACCTGGGCCTTGATCTCGTCCTCCATCTCGACCTTGTCTTTGTCGGCGAGCACGACGATCACGGCTTTGCCGCGCGATTCGTTCGC
Organism: Auritidibacter sp. Marseille-P8566; assembly: GCA_943372535.1. GTDB lineage: Bacteria > Actinomycetota > Actinomycetes > Actinomycetales > Microbacteriaceae > Rhodoglobus. The sequence continues at coordinate 1,950 of CALRZA010000030.1, read as the reverse complement.
AATCACGATCTCGCTGATGATCGGGAAGACCTTGGTGCTCCAGCCGAGGATGAGCGTGTGGTCGTTCTCGAGCACCTTCGAGCGGCCCTTGCGCAGGTCTTCGACCTTGGAGTCGAAAGCGCCCGAGATGATGCCGATGAGGCTGGCCACGATGATGAGGCCGCCGATGGTGATGATGAGCATGAAGACGCGGAACGCCCAGCCGGTGTCACCACCCATGGTGCCGGGGTCGAGGGTGCGCATGAGGTTGCCCCACAGCACGTCGCCCCAGTTGAAGTTCTTGTCGTCGTTCGGGTACTGACCCAACGCCGTGAAGAGCATGACGAACACGAAGACGACGAGCACGAGCACGACGGTCGCGGCGCCGAGCAGCGCCATGAGCGCGATGGTGCCCTTCGACATCCAGTTGTCGAACCAGTAGCGGAAACGCTCGCCGAAGGTGGGCTTGTTCATGTGGGCAGTCCTTGCAACTCGGGGTACTCCCCAAGAGTGGCACAACGGCGAGTCGGCGGCTGACCCAACTTCGGGTAGAGTTCTACCCGCGCGGAACCGCTGGTTGCCAGAGGATGCCGCTGCGGGGATGTAGCTCAATGGTAGAGCTTCAGTCTTCCAAACTGACTACGCGGGTTCGATTCCCGTCATCCCCTCGAAACGACGAATGGCCTCGCCCGACAGGGTGAGGCCATTCGTCTTTTCGAAGAAGGGTTTGCGAATCGAATGGGCGCGAAGCGCTCAGGGCAATCGCGCCAGCGATTGCGCGCTTCGCGCCGACCGAGCCTGCGAGGGAGGACTGAGCAGCCCCGCAGTGCTTCGCTCAATGCCGAAAGTGCAGTTGCCGTGAGTGCGCACCATCTGCACCCGCAACAACTGCACTCTCGACGCCGCCGCTGGGCGCGGCGCGAAACCTACCGCGGCAGCCGCGGGTTCAGCGTCAGGAACTGGCCCACGACATCCATCTCGAAGTAGGGCAGGGCGCCGATGCGGGCGACGTCGCGCACCGTGATCCACCAGCCGTCACGCGAGACCGCGGCCACCTCGGTGGCGGCGCCACCCGGGCCGCCGGTGCCGACGAAGTAGTGCGTGACCACGGCCGAGCCGGGCCAGACCGGGCCGCCGCCGACGGTCGCGTAGACAGCATTGCGGGCGTACCAGTAGTTGATGATCTTGTACTCCGCGGCCGTGATGCGCGTCGCGGTGACGACGACCTGACGGGTGCCGCCGACGCCGAAGCTGCAAGTGACGGCGTCCGGGTGGGCGGCGATGACGTTGGTGAGCGTGGTCGCCTGAGCGCCGTACATGCCGGGGAGGTTCGCGACCGACCCGAAGCCGGGCACGAACGCGCGGGTCGCGGTGATCGCGCTCGCGGGCACGAGGCTCGCGCAACCAGGGATGGTGAAGGCCGGGCCGACCGGCACGAGCACACCAGGAATCGGACCGCCGGGGGTCGGGATCACCGGGTAGGGCGACGGCGGGGTGACGGCCTGCGCCGAGACGCCGGCGCCGAGCACGAGGCCGATCGCCAGCAAGGTGGATGCCGCCGCGGCGGCCAGGGAACGTGACGTGCGCATTGCGGTCTCCTTCGCGTGCGGGCCGGTTGCCCGCTTGCCTACCCGACGCGCAGCACCCCGTGGGAGGTTGACACGCATCCGTAGGCTGGGCAGATGACACGCGTCCTGATCGCCCCGGACTCGTTCAAGGGCACCGCGACCGCGGGCGAGGTCGCCGCGGCACTCGCGCGCGGCTGGCGCTCGGTACGGCCCGGCGACGAGGTGCTCGAGCGTCCGATGGCGGACGGCGGCGAGGGTACGGCGCAGGCGATCGAGGCGTCCCGGGTGGGAGCGCAGCGCATCCCGGTGACCGTGGATGGGCCGGATGACCGGCCGGTCGTGACGCACTGGCTGCGCATCCCCGAGGCCGACGGCACGGTCACGGCCCTCGTCGAGCTCGCTG
>CALRZA010000029.1:0-11425 GCA_943372535.1 Auritidibacter sp. Marseille-P8566 | reverse complement strand
CCGGGTTGGAACCCGACCCCTGAGCGAGCGCGATCGCGGCCGCGGTCGGAGCCGACGCGAGCGCGGTGCCGGCCGCGACGATGGTCGTGCCGGTCGTCGAGGCGTTGCACCCCCAGGTGGTCGGCTGGATGACGCGGTAGGTGAGGCCCGTCAGGTCGCCCGTGGTGCCCGCGAGGGTGAGATCAGTGGTGGCCGCGCTCGACGAGTTCGCGCCGAGACGCAGCGCGAACGGTGCGTAGACGACGTCGCCCGGGGCGAGATCCTCCGGGGTCAGCTGAAAGTCGAGAGCCGCGGCGCTTCCGGCCGAGGAGTGCTCGGAGAAGGTCGTGCCGTCGGTGCTGCTGCCTTCGAGGGCGAAGATGCCCGCTGCGAAGGTGCCGTTGACGAACTCGGAGTCGTTCCAGTTGGCGAGGGTGATGGCGGCACCCACGCCGAGCACGAGGCCTCCGGCGAGAATGGCGCGGGCATGCCGCGTCGACACGCGGCGGCGTGGTGATGTGGCTCGGGCGGTCCGGCGTTCGGACATGATTTCGTACCTTCCGTGGTATGTGAAACCGAAATACTGGTTTGTCTCCCTCGCACTGTCGGCCGGGGTACGGGGGCGGTCAGCAGTTGAGGGGACCAAATCCCGTTCTGGGGCAGAACGGTCGTGCGCGGTTCGGCGTCAGCGGTCGCGACTACTCTGGACACGTGGTTGCCGCCCTGTACCGCCGATACCGGCCCGAGACGTTCGCCGAGCTCATCGGCCAGTCCCAGGTGACCGATCCGCTGCGCACCGCGCTGCGCACCGACCGGGTCAACCACGCCTATCTCTTCAGCGGCCCTCGTGGCTGCGGCAAGACGACGAGCGCGCGCATCCTCGCCCGCTGCCTCAACTGCGCCGAAGGTCCGACCGACACCCCATGCGGCGTGTGCCCCAGCTGCGTCGAACTCTCGCGTGATGGCGGCGGCTCGCTCGATGTCGTCGAGATCGACGCCGCGAGCCACAATGGTGTGGATGACGCGCGCGACCTGCGCGAGCGCGCCGTGTTCGCCCCCGCCCGCGACCGGTTCAAGATCTTCATCCTCGACGAGGCGCACATGGTGACGCCGCAGGGCTTCAACGCTCTGCTCAAGATCGTCGAAGAGCCGCCGGAGCACGTGAAGTTCATCTTCGCGACGACCGAGCCCGAAAAGGTCATCGGCACGATCCGCTCGCGCACGCACCACTACCCGTTCCGGCTCGTGCCGCCCGCCCAGATGCTCGACTACGTGCAGTCGCTCTGCGACAGCGAGTCGGTCACCGTCGAGCCGGGCGTGCTGCCGCTCGTCGTGCGCGCCGGCGGCGGATCGGTGCGCGACACCCTTTCGCTGCTCGACCAACTCATGGCCGGGTCCGAGGGAGACACGGTGGAGTACGAGCGCGCGGTCGCCCTGCTCGGCTACACCCACGGCGCCCTGCTCGACGAGGTCGTGGACGCCCTCGGGGCCCGGGATGCCGGCGCCGTGTTCGCGGCGGTCGATCGCGTCATCCAGACCGGCCAGGATCCCCGTCGGTTCGTCGAAGACCTCCTCGAGCGCTTGCGTGACCTCATCATCGTCGCCGCGACCTCGGGTCACGCGCAGGCGGTGCTGCGCGGCATCCCGCAGGATCAGCTCGACCGCATGGTGCAGCAGTCGACGGGCTTCGGCGCCGCCGAGCTCTCTCGGGCCGCGGATGTCGTCAACGCGGCCCTCAGCGAGATGACCGGCGCGACGTCGCCTCGCCTGCACCTCGAACTCATGGTCGCCCGCCTGCTCGTGCCCGCGAGCGACGACACCGAGCGCGGAGCCCTCGCCCGGGTCGAGCGCCTCGAGCGCCGCATCGGGGTGGATGACGGTGCCCCTGCCGCCCCCGCTCCCGCACCTACCGCTGGTCGAGTAGCTCCGAAGGAGCGTATCGAGACCTCCCAACCAGAGACCTCCTCGCCCGAGCCCGCCGCGCCCGAGGTCTCGACGCATCCGGCCGCCGCACCCCCGAAGGCCGCCGGCGACGTCACCCTCGACCAGCTCCGCAACGCGTGGCCCGAGATCCTCGAAGTCGTGCAGAAGGCCAAGATGAACGCTTGGGCCGTCGTCTACACCGCGCAGGCCCGTGCGCTGGAGGGCGACGTGCTCACTCTGAGCTTCGTGAGCCAGAACGACGTCGACAACTTCAAGAAGCCGCAGGGCGCCGGCGAGGGCGTGAGCGAGTACCTCCGCACGGCGATCCTGCAGGTGCTCGGCCTGCGGGTGAAGTTCATCGCGCGCGCCGACGCGCCCGATCCTGCGCCGATCCCCGACTCCGCGGCTCCCGAGCCCACCGAGCCGGCGGTCGAACCTGCGGTGGATGCCGCGGGCTGGGCCGTCGCGACCATCCCGCAGTCCGCCCCCGACGACGAGCCCGCCGCCGCTCCCGCTGGTCGAGGGACTCCCGCTGGTCGAGTAGCGCCGGAGGCGCGTATCGAGGCCTCCCCGCCAGAGGCCCGGGCCGAACCCCCGGTCGCGAAGGCCGCACCGCCCGAGCAACAGAAGCCAGCCGATAAGCGCTACGGCGAATCCGTCGTGCGCGAGCTTCTCGGCGCCAGCTTCATCGAAGAGCAGCCCGTGGCCCCCCGCGTGGTTCCGCGTCCGGAGGGCTGATGTACGACGGCATCGTTCAAGAGCTGATCGACGAGCTCGGCCGGCTGCCCGGCATCGGCCCCAAGTCGGCGCAGCGCATCGCGTTCCACATCCTGCAGACCGAGAGCTTCGACGTGCTGCGCCTCAGTGAGGTGCTGCGCGACGTGCGCGACAAGGTGCGCTTCTGCGAGATCTGCGGCAACGTGACCGAGGAGACGACGTGCGGCATCTGCCGTGATCCGCGTCGCTCGGCGGCCACGATCTGCGTCGTGGAGGAGGCGAAGGATGTCGTCGCCATCGAGCGCACTCGCGAGTTCAAGGGCCTCTACCACGTGCTCGGCGGAGCGATCAGCCCGATCGATGGCATCGGGCCCGACGACCTGCGCATCCGCCAGCTGCTCACGCGCCTGGCCGACGGCACCGTGACCGAGGTGATCATCGCGACCGACCCGAACCTCGAGGGCGAGGCGACCGCGACCTACCTGACTCGCCTGCTGGTGCAACCCGACCTGCGGGTCACGCGGCTGGCATCCGGACTCCCCGTCGGCGGCGACCTCGAGTACGCCGATGAGGTCACTCTCGGGCGTGCCTTCGAGGGCCGTCGCCTCGTCGAAAACTGACCTCGCTCACTCGGTAGAATCGAGGGCGGCCGGATCGCGGCCCCGTTCCCCCAGGAGTTTGACGATGCCCTTGATCGTGCAGAAGTTCGGCGGCTCCTCGGTCGCCGATGCCGAGAGCATCAAGCGGGTGGCCAAGCGCATCGTCGAGACCCGCAAGGCGGGCAACGACGTCGTCGTCGCGGTGAGCGCCATGGGCGACACCACCGACGAGCTCATCGATCTCGCCCACCAGGTCACCCCCATCCCCGACCCGCGCGAGATGGACATGCTGCTCACGACGGGCGAGCGCATCTCGATGGCCCTCCTCGCCATGGCGATCAAGAGCATGGGTGTCGAGGCCCGCTCCTACACCGGCAGCCAGGCCGGCATGATCACGGATGCCCGGCACGGCTCCGCCCGCATCGTCGACGTCACCCCGGTGCGCCTGCGGGAAGCGCTCGATGAGGGCGCGATCGTCATCGTCGCCGGCTTCCAGGGCTTCAACCGCGACACCAAGGACATCACCACCCTCGGCCGCGGTGGCTCCGACACGACCGCCGTCGCGCTCGCCGCGGCGCTCGGTGCCGACGTCTGCGAGATCTACACGGATGTCGACGGCATCTTCACCGCGGATCCCCGCGTCGTGCCGCTGGCCCACAAGATCGACGTGGTCACCAACGAGGAGATGCTCGAACTGGCGGCCGCCGGGGCGAAGGTTCTCTACATCCGCGCGGTGGAATACGCCCGCCGCCACGGCGTCACGCTGCACGTGCGGTCGTCGTTCAACAACAATGAGGGCACCTGGGTCGTCGAGTCCCGGCCCGAGGGCACTGACAAGGGAGACACCGTGGAAGAACCGATCATCACGGGCGTGGCGGGCGACCTCAACGAAGCCAAGATCACCGTAGTCGGCGTGCCCGACGTGCCCGGCAAGGCCGCCGACATCTTCACGATCGTCGCCAACACCGGCGCCAACATCGACATGATCGTGCAGAACGTGTCGGCCGCCGTCACGGGCCTCACCGACATCTCGTTCACGCTGCCCAAGTCCGATGGCGAGAAGGTGCTGCAGGCGCTGCGCTCGGGTCAGGAGTCCACGGGCTTCCAGTCGCTGCAGTACGACGACCAGATCGGCAAGCTCGCGGTCGTGGGCGCGGGCATGCGCACGAGCGCGGGCGTCTCGGCGCAGCTCTTCCGGGCCCTGTCGGATGCCGGCATCAACATCGAGATGATCTCCACCAGCGAGATCCGCATCTCGGTCGTCACCCGCGCCGACACGCTCAACGAGGCGATGCGCATCGTGCACACCGCCTTCGGTCTCGACGGCGAAGCCGAGGCCGTCGTCTACGCGGGCACGGGTCGCTGACCCACCCAAGCGGGTCGAGCTCGTCGAGACCTCACTGACGAGGTGCTCGAAACCTCTATCAAATCCCGCTTAGCTCACCTAAAGTTGATTTGTGCATCATCGGATCAACCTTAGGAGGCGACCATGGCGACCTTTGTCGAGTGCCTCTGGGATCCGGGAGACAGTGGCGGGCTGAGCCGCAAGGACCGCACTCCCGGCAGATACCTCGCGTACGTACCTGACGAACTCGGCGCCGCCCTGCCAGCCATCGGCCCCGAGGCCCAGCGCGCGGCCGAGGATGCGCTCGCGCTCCTCGCGCGCGCCGACGAGCGCATCGGTGAGAGCGGGCGATACCTAAACCATCTGCTGATCCGGTCGGAGAGCATCTCGTCGTCGTGGATCGAAGGCAACCGAATCACACCGAAGAAGCTCGCGATCGCCGAAGTCCTCCAGCAGGGCAACCGCGTGGCCCTCGATGTCATCGGCAATGTTCGGGCAACCGAGGCCGCGATCGACGAGCTGTCCGATCGGTCTCGCTCGGTGACCGTCGCTGACATCGAGGCTCTCCAGCACGCCATCGAGCCGACGCTCGAGTACGGCATCCGCACGGTACAGAACTGGGTGGGCGGCTCGGGCTGGAGTCCGCTGCGCGCCGACTTCGTGCCTCCTCCCGCCAGCGAGGTGGCGAGACTTGTGGATGACCTCGCTCGCTTCGTCACCGCGACCGACGGCAACCCGGTGGTGCGCGCTGCGATAGCTCACGCCCAGTTCGAGACGATCCACCCGTTCGTGGACGGGAACGGCCGCACGGGCCGCGCCCTCATCCACACGGTCCTCAAGCGGGCGGATGCCCTGCGCAACACCCTGATCCCGATCAGCACGGTCTTCGCGGGCGACACGAACGCCTACATTGCCGGGCTCGGCGACTTCCGGGCGGCACCGCCGCGTCTGGATGCCTGGATCATCGCGTTCTCCCACGCCGCCGAGCGCGCTGCTCAGAATGCCGCGCAGCTCGCCGCCGATACTCGCGGTCTGGGTGAACGCACCCTCGCGACGCTCGTCGCGCATCGAAAGGCCGCGGGGCTCTCCCCGGCCAGCCCTCGACAGGGCGCCGTCTCGCTGCGGATCCTCGAAGGACTTCCGACCGAGCCGGTCGTCACCATCGATACTGTCGCCGAGCGCTTCAGCGTCTCGACCACCGCCGCGCAGCGTGCTCTCGCCGAACTCGCCGACGCCGGAATCCTCGCCCGCAACAAGGACCAGAAAGGTCGCCTGATCTGCTGGACGGCAGATGAGTACCTCGCCCTCGTGTCGCTGACCGAGCGAAGCAACCGCGTCGGCGGCGGCGACACCGCGGGGCGCGCACCGAGACTGGCGCCGCCCCGACCACCGGGCAGCATCCGGCAGTTGAAGGAGGCTGCAAGGTGACCACCCCGAAGCGACGCGCAGAGCGAGTGTTCAAGGCACTCATCTGGTTGTCGCTCGCGCTGTGGCTAGTGACGCTGGCCACAGCGACCGCATATCCCGTGGTCTTCTGGATCTCGGCCTTGATGAGTGTGGCCACAACTGTGGCGATTGCTCTGCAAGAGCGAAAGGTGCGCGCATTCGGCCCTCCCTACGTTTGGCAGCGGCACGAGAAGAAGTAGATGGCGAGACGTGGTTTCGATACGCGCGCGCAGCGCGCTACTCAACCAGCGCTGGCAGCTTCTCGACGGCATCCGTCACCTCCGCCAGCGACCCACCTGCGGCGCGTCTGTCACAATTGACCCATGACTTCTGAGAACCACTCCGGCGTGCGCATCGGCGTCGTCGGCGCCACCGGCCAGGTCGGTGCGGTCGTGCGCCGCCTGCTCGAGGAGCGCGACTTCCCCGTCGCCGAGATCCGCTACTTCGCCTCCGCGCGCAGCGCCGGCACGACCTTGCCCTGGAAGGGCACCGAGATCACCGTCGAGGATGCCGCCACGGCCGACCCGACCGGCCTCGACATCGCGATCTTCTCCGCCGGCGCGACGACCTCCAAGGCGCAGGCGCCGCGCTTCGCCGAGGCGGGCGTGCTCGTGATCGACAACTCGTCGGGCTGGCGCATGGACCCCGAGGTGCCGCTCGTCGTGAGCGAGGTCAACCCGCACGCGATCAAGGATGCCGTCAAGGGCATCATCGCCAACCCCAACTGCACCACGATGGCCGCGATGCCCGTGCTCAAGGTGCTGCACACCGAGGCCGGCCTCGAGCGCCTCATCGTCTCCACCTACCAGGCCGTCTCGGGCGCCGGACTCGCCGGCGGCGAAGAGCTGCTCGAGCAGACCCGCGCTGCCGTCGCGCAGAACCCGATGGAGCTCGTCGAAGACGGCTCGGCCGTCATCTTCCCGGCCGCGGTCAAGTTCCCCAAGACGATCGCCTTCGACGTCATCCCGCAGGCCGGCTCCTTCGTCGACGACGGACTCTTCGAGACCGACGAGGAGAAGAAGCTGCGCAACGAGAGCCGCAAGATCCTCGAGCTGCCCGAGCTGCTCGTGAGCGGCATCTGCGTGCGCGTTCCCGTCTTCACCGGCCACTCTCTCGCGATCAACGCCGAGTTCGCGAACCCGCTCTCGGTCGCCCGTGCCAAGGAGCTGCTGGCGGATGCCCCCGGCGTCGTGCTGACGGACGTGCCCACGCCGCTCGAGGCCGCCGGCCAGGACCCGAGCTACGTCGGTCGCCTGCGTCAGGACGAGGGCGTGCCCAACAACCGCGGGCTCGCGATGTTCATCAGCAATGACAACCTTCGCAAGGGCGCGGCTCTCAACGCCGTGCAGATCGCGGAGCTCGTCGCGGCCGACCTGCGCACGGCGGTCTCCTGATCGTCCGCTGGATCCCGCGGGTCCTGCTCGCGCTCTACCTCACGGCCCTCGCGTTCATCGCGTTCTGGCCGCGGTCGGTGAGTCGCGGGGTCGACCTCGGTGACGAGCTGCGCGCGATCGGACTCGGCTGGGTGACCTACGACCAGCTGGAGTGGGCGGCCAACGTCATCCTCTTCATCCCGTTCGGTCTGCTCATCGCCCTGATGCTGCGCACCAAGCACTGGGGCATCCTCGCGGTCGGCATCGTCGTCGCCTCCACGGCCATCGAGGTCGGGCAGGCGGTCTTCCTGCCGGGGCGCGTCGCGAGCTTCGCCGACATCCTCGCGAACACGCTGGGCGGCATGATCGGCATCGGATTGGCGGGGGTCATCCGCGGCATCGCCACGCTGGTGCGGCGCCGCCGTGACGCCTCGCAATCCTGAAGCCTCGCCGCTCCGAACTAGTCGCATGCCCCGTCACCGCTGGAGCCTCGCGCTGCTCGCGACCGCGCTCGTCGCGTCGCTGAGCGCGTGCGCGCCCGAGCCAGCGCCGGTGGATGACCGTGCCCCCGGCCAGACCCGCGTCGCGTTCTACGGCGACTCGTACACGCTCGGCACGGGCGCTTCGGACCCGGCCAACCGCTGGTCGACGATCGTCAGCGAGGCCCGCGGTTGGAGCGAGTTCAATCCGAGCGTCAACGGCCTCGGCTTCATCAACAACCGCGCGGCCTTCGGCAGCGGCGACCTGCCCTCGCTCGTCATCGCCGACGATCCCGACATCGTGTTCGTGACGATGGGTCTCAACGACAACTTCAGCTTCGATCGGGCGGCCGACCGCATCCGCGAGCAGATCACGACCGACCTGACCCGCCTGAGCACCGAGCTGCCGGATGCCCGCCTCATCGTCGTCGAGCCGTTCTGGTACACCGACGAGCGCCCGGCCTCGGTCGAGACGATCATCGGCTGGGTGCAGGATGCCGCGATGGCGGTCGAGGCGGACTACATCGCCGGCGCCTCCCGCTGGATCGAAGGGCACCCCGAGTGGATGGCCTCCGACCGCCTGCATCCGAACGATGCCGGGTATGCCGAGATGGCCCGCCGGATGGAGGCCGAGCTCGCGATTCTTGGTCTCTAACCGACAGGCGCAAAGCGAAAGAACGCGCGACCTTTCCGGGCCACGGGCCCCGAACTGGCGGCAGAGGCGCACAGGCACGCCGGTAAACTCGTGACGTGAACAAACCCGTCGACGTCGCCCTCATCGGAGGCGGCATCATGAGCGCCACGCTCGGTGTTCTTCTCCACAAGCTTCAGCCCGACTGGACGATTCGGGTCTACGAGCGGCTCGGCGATCTCGCCCTCGAGAGCTCGAACCCGTGGAACAACGCCGGCACCGGCCACGCCGCCCTCTGTGAGCTCAACTACACGCCGCAGCGCGCCGACGGCACGATCGACATCGCGAGCGCGGTGAAGGTCAACGAGCAGTTCCAGGTGTCGCGACAGTTCTGGTCGCACCTCGTGGGGGCGGGCGACCTGCCCGAGCCCACCTCGTTCATCAACTCGACCCCGCACATGAGCTTTGTCTGGGGCGAGGCCAACGTGGAGTATCTGCGCAAGCGCTACGCCGCGTTGGAGGATCACCCCCTCTTTGCCGGCATGGAGTACAGCGAAGACGCCCGCGTCATCCGCTCGTGGGCGCCGCTGCTCATCCCGGGGCGCGCCAAGGCGCAGCCGATCGCGGCGACGCGCATCGCCTCGGGCACCGACGTCGACTTCGGGTCGCTCACGCGCCACCTCATGGGCTCCCTGACTGCGGGCGGCGCCGAGCTCGTCACCGAGGTCAAGGTCACGAGCCTCAAGCGCCAGAAGGACGGCCTGTGGCGCATCGGGATGCGCCGCGACCTCGGCGGCACCCCGATGCCGCCCGTCACGGCCCGGTTCGTCTTCGTCGGCGCGGGCGGGTATGCGCTCGGCCTGCTGCAGAAGTCGGGCATCAAGGAGATCCGCGGCTACGGCGGGTTCCCCGTGAGCGGCGAGTTCCTGCGCACCGACAACCCCGAGGTCGTCGCGCGGCATGCCGCCAAGGTCTACGGCAAGGCGGCGGTCGGTTCGCCGCCGATGTCGGTGCCGCACCTCGACCTGCGCGTCGTCGACGGCACGGGCAGCCTCATGTTCGGCCCGTATGCCGGCTTCAGCCCCAAGTACCTCAAGACGGGATCGATCCTCGACCTGTTCGCGTCGATCCGCTGGCACAACATCGTGCCGATGCTCGCTGCGGGGCTGAGCAACCTCGGCCTGGTCAAGTACCTCATCGGTCAGCTCGCCGCGAGCTCGTCGACCAAGTTCGGGGAGCTGCGGCAGTTCGTGCCGAAGGCCGATCCGGCCGACTGGTACCGCATCACCGCTGGCCAGCGCGTGCAGGTCATCAAGAAGGATCCCAAGAAGCTCGGGGTGCTGCAGTTCGGCACCGAGGTCGTCTCGGCGGCCGACGGGTCGATCGCGGGCCTCCTCGGGGCCTCGCCCGGCGCATCCACCGCCGTGCCGATCATGCTCGGGCTCATCGAGAAGTGCTTCCCCGACAAGCTCGAGAGCTGGAAGCCGACGCTCGCCCGCATGATCCCGAGCTACGGCACCCACCTGAGCGACGATCCCGCGAAAGCGGCGGCCGTGATGGCAGCGACGGCCAAGGCCCTCAAGCTCGACGCCTGATGCGAGCGGCCTCACTCTCGGCCGCGATCTCGACCCCGACAGCCCTCCGACTACCCCCGGAAGGTGGGGTACAGATGGGGACCCACCGGGTGACATAATTGTCACCACGGGGGGACACCGGGTCTCCGCTGTTTCGGGGACAGGGAGCAACGCTATGGGGGACACCACGACTCCCGGCTCGCGCGTGCGGCTCGCGATCCTCGACGACCACGAGGTGCTGCTCGACAGCCTCAGCACCTGGATTACGGCCAACGCGCCCGACTTCGATCTTGTGCTGAGCGCCACGACCTGGCTGCAGCTCGTGCACAGCGACAACTTCCCGACCGATCTCGTCTTCCTCGATTTCCAGCTGCGCGAGCCCGTCTCGATCGAGGCCCGCGTGCGCACCTGTCGCGCCGCGGGAGCCAAGGTCATCGTGCTCTCCGGTCTCGAGACGCCCGATGTGCGCCAGCGCGCGCTCGACGCCGGCGTCGCCGCCTTCCTCTCCAAGTCCCTGCCGATGCGGGAGGTCATGGATGCCGCCCGCCGCGTCATGGGCATCGACCCCAGCACCGCACACCAGCGCGACTGGCGCCCGCTGCCGGTCGGCGCGACCAACCAGTCCCGCCCCAAGCTCAGCGCGGGGGAGACCGAAGCGCTCACCCTGTACGTCTCCGGACTGTCGACCAATGAGGTCGCGGCCCGCATGGATGTGCAATATGAGACCGCGAAGACGTATCTTCGACGGGTGAGGGAAAAGTACGCGAAGGCCAATCGTCCTGCCAGCCGCAAGAGCGAGCTCATCCGTCGAGCCGCAGAGGACGGCTACCTGTCGTGAGCAAGCTGTACTTCCGCTACGGCGCGATGAACAGCGGCAAGTCGACGGCACTGCTCCAGGCGGCCTACAACTACGAGGAGCGCGGGCAGGAGGTGCTGCTCGCCAAGCCCCAGATCGACACCAAGGGCGACTCGGCGATCGTGTCGCGCCTCGGCGTCACCCGCCCGGTCGACTTCACGGTCGCACCCGACGAGGACATCCATGCGGCCTTCCTGCGGGAGAGCGCCCGGGTGCTCGCCGAGACGGGCAAGCCGGTGAGCTGCCTGCTCGTGGATGAGGCGCAGTTCCTCACCGAGGGACAGGTCGACGACCTGCTGCGCATCGCGATTCTCGCCGGCGTCCCGGTGCTCGCGTACGGCATCCGCACCGACTTTCAGACCGTCGCCTTCCCCGGCAGCCGCCGCCTGCTCGAGATCGCGCACTCGCTCGAAGAGCTCAAGACGATCTGCCGCTGCGGTCGCAAGGCCGTCTTCAACGCGCGCCAGGTCGGCGACGTGTTCATCTTCGACGGCGATCAGGTC
>CALRZA010000028.1:0-11502 GCA_943372535.1 Auritidibacter sp. Marseille-P8566 | reverse complement strand
GTCCGGCCGAGGTCACGTCACCCTCGCGCGCGAGCACCTGCCGCACGATGTCGATGTACTCGCGTGTGCGGGCGAGCGGCTTGGGGTAGGGCAGTCCGTACCAGCCCTCCACGACCTGCGGACCGCTCACGCCGAGGCCGAGGATCATGCGGCCGCCCGAGAGGTGGTCGAGGGTCAGGGCCGCCATCGCGGCCGCGGTCGGGGTGCGCGCCGAGAGCTGCGCGATGCCGGTGCCGAGCTTGATGCGCGTCGTGCGCGAACCCCACCACGCGAGCGGCGTGAACGCGTCGGACCCGTAGGCCTCGGCCGCCCACACCGACTCGAAGCCCAGCCGCTCGGCGGTGCGGATCGCGCGGAGGGCGCCCGGGGGCGGCCCCTGCTTCCAGTAGCCGGTCGAGTAGCCGATGCGCATGGGCCGATTGTTGCAGATGCCGCCCACCGCAGGTATCCTCGACAGGTTGAGCATTTCCGCTCTCCCGTGTGCCTCCCGATGCAAGTTCTGGGATCAAGGCGCGCCGACAAGTGATCTTGGGTGGCCCATCCCGCAGGGGATGAGCCACGGTAACCAGAACAGGAGTACGCCCATGGCAGCAACCTGCCAGGTGACCGGAGCCGTTCCCGGCTTCGGACACAACATCTCGCACTCGCACCGTCGCACCAAGCGTCGGTTCGACCCGAACATCCAGAAGAAGACCTACTACGTTCCCTCGCTGCGTCGTAACGTCACCCTCACGCTGTCCGCCAAGGGCATCAAGGTGATCGACGCTCGCGGTATCGAGTCTGTGGTCAAGGACCTCCTTGCCCGTGGGGAGAAGATCTAATGGCCAAGCAGCAGGACATCCGCCCGATCATCAAGCTCCGCTCCACCGCGGGCACGGGCTACACCTACGTGACGAAGAAGAACCGTCGCAACAACCCCGATCGCCTCGTGCTCAAGAAGTACGACCCGGTGATCCGCCAGCACGTCGAATTCCGCGAGGAGCGCTAAACACATGGCCAAGAAGAGCAAGATTGCCAAGAACGAGCAGCGCAAGGTCATCGTCGCGCGCTACGCCGCGAAGCGTGCCGAGCTGAAGAAGGCCCTGGTCGACCCGGCCGGCACCGACGAGTCGCGCGAGGCTGCTCGCGTCGGCCTGCAGAAGCTGCCCCGCAACGCCTCGCCCGTGCGCGTGCGTGGTCGCGACGCGATCGACGGCCGTCCGCGTGGTTTCCTCTCGCAGTTCGGCGTCAGCCGTGTTCGCTTCCGCGATATGGCTCACCGTGGTGAGTTGCCGGGCATCACCAAGTCAAGCTGGTAGATTCCTCATGGCTCCGCGGCTCCGTTCGCGGGTGCCGCACAGGCTCCACCGATAACTGCATGAGGTCCGAGGAGGACATCCCATGGCTGACAAGTCACTAAACCGTACCGAGTTCGTCGCGGCCGTCGCCGCTGAGTCTGGCCAGAGCCAGGCCGCCGTCAACGGCGTCGTCGACGCGTTCTTCGCCGTGCTGGCCAGCTCGGTCGGCGAGGGCACGAAGGTGTCGATCCCGGGATGGCTCGCCGTCGAGCGCACGCACCGTGCCGCTCGCGCCGGCCGCAACCCGCAGACGGGTGAGGCGATCCAGATCAAGGCGAGCTACGGCGTGAAGGTCAGCGCCGGCTCGAAGCTCAAGGCCGCCGCGAAGTAACTCTCGCGCAGCTCGACAGGGCGGTGACCGTGATGGTCGCCGCCCTTCGTCGTTTCCGCACCCCTCTCGAAGGCCCTCCGGGAGGAGCACCCGGCCGCGGCGATTAGGCTGAGGCAGTGCCCCGCATCCTCACGATCGTCGCCCCGGCGACGCTCGTTCTCGCGGCCCTGATCGCCCTGATCGCGGGTCTCGCGTACGGTGGCGGCGCCGAGGCACCGCTGCTGATCGACCCGGGCCCGGCTGTGCGCTGGGGGCTGCCCATCGCGAAGCTCCTCGTCAATCTCGGGGCCGCCGGCCTCATCGGCTCGCTCGCCCTCGCGGTGCTCGCCCTCGATCCGGCCAAGCCCGAGTTCTCCCGCGGGCTCGACATCGCCGCCGCCTCGGCCGCGCTCTGGACGGTCGCGGCAGCCGCGACGGGTTTCCTCACCTTCCTCGCGGTGTACCAGCAGCCGATCAGCTTCGACGACACGTTCGGCGACATCCTCGGCACCTTCCTCACATCGACCGAGCTGGGGCAGGCGTGGCTGGCGACCGTGCTCATCGCCGCGGGCCTCACGGTGCTGTGCTTCGCCGTGCGCAATCACACCGTCGTCGCGATCATCGCGATCATCGCCGTGCTCGGGCTCATCCCGATGGCATCGCAGGGTCACCGCTCGGGCACGGCCGATCATGACGCGGCCTCGAGCGCGCTGTTCGTGCACCTCGTGTTCGCGTCGGTCTGGCTTGGCGGGCTCCTCACGCTCGCCCTCGTGCGCGACCTCGTCGACAAGGATCGCCTCGGCGTGCTCATGCGCCGCTACTCGACGCTCGCGTTGCTCTCGTTCCTCATCGTCGCGATCACCGGCTACGTGTCGGCCGAGATCCGCGTCGAGTCGCTGAGCAATCTCCTGACGCCCTACGGCATCCTCGTTCTCGGCAAGGTGGCGGCCCTGGTCGCCCTCGGTGTCTTCGGCGCCGCCCAGAGGCAGTACTTCATCGGGCGGATGACGCGGCCTGACGCCACGCGCCCCCGGTCGTGGTTCGCCGTGATCGTCGTCGCCGAGCTCGCGTTCATGGGCATCGCCTCGGGACTAGCGGCGGCCCTCGCCCGCACCGCCACCCCCACGGCCGAGATCTCGGCGGAGGACCTCGCCGACCCGACCCCGGCCGAGCTGCTCACCGGGCGCCCGCTGCCTCCGCCGGTGAGCTTCGAGAACCTCTTCACGCTCTGGAACCTCGACATCATCTGGCTGCTCGTCGCCGGCGCGGGCATCCTCTTCTACGTTCTCGGCGTGCTGCGGCTCACGCGCCGCGGCGACTCGTGGCCGTGGTACCGCACCGTGCTCTGGATCGCGGGGATGCTGCTGCTCGCCTACATCACGAGCGGTGGTGTGAACCTGTACCAGATGTACCTGTTCTCGTCGCACATGCTCGCTCACATGAGCCTCGGCATGCTCGTGCCGATCCTGCTCGTGCCGGGCGCGCCGATCACTCTCGCGCTGCGCACGATCCACAAGCGCACCGACGGCAGCCGGGGACCGCGCGAGTGGATCATGTACCTCGTGCACTCGCGCTTCTTCGGGGTGCTCTCGAACCCGATCGTGGCCGCGGTGATCTTCGTCGGCTCGCTCTGGATCTTCTACTTCACCCCGATCTTCAGCTGGGCGATGACCAACCATGTCGGCCACCAGTGGATGATCGTGCACTTCCTGCTCTCGGGCTACCTGTTCGTGCAGTCGCTCATCGGCATCGATCCGGCGCCCAATCGCCCGCCCTATCCGATCCGGCTCGTCGTGCTGCTCGCGACCATGGCGGTGCACGCCTTCTTCGGCCTGGCGATCATCTCGAGTGAGGGCCTGCTGCTCGCGGACTGGTACGGCGCCATGGGGTGGGACACCGGCCTCACCGCCCTGCAGGACCAGCAGGCGGGCGGCGGCATCGCGTGGAGCGTCGGCGAGATCCCGAACGCGATCATGGCCGTGACCATCGCGATCCTCTGGGCACGCTCCGACAAACGGGAGTCGACGCGCTACGACCGCAAGGCGGACCGTGATGGGGATGCCGAACTCGAGGAGTACAACCGCATGCTCGCCGAGCGGGCCGCTCGCCGCTGAGTAGACAGATCGTCAGATTTTGGGAGAATGGGACGCTCCCAACTGAGAGGTCGTCATGCGCCGATATGTCGTTGCACTCGTATCGGTCCTGGGTCTTCTGACCGGATCCTTCGTGGTTCAGGCCCCTGCCGTTGCCGCCGAGACCACGGCGACGATCACCGGCACCGTGACCGGTGCCGACGGAATCGTGGTGACCGGTCAGATCGACCTCTACACCCCGGACGGCACGTGGGTGAGGTCCTGGAACTCGTTCAACGGCGCCTACACATTCCCGGGCATTGTCCCCGGCAGCTACAAGCTCTACTACGGATGTTCGTGCAACAACCGCAACATCATCGGTGCCTTCCAAGGCGGCGGGCACCTGGTCGAAGAGGCGACGCCGATCGACATCGTCGCGGGGACGACCACGATCAACCCGGTCCTGCCGTTCGGGGGGACCATCAGCGGCACCCTTCTGGGCGACGGCAGTCCCTTGGCGATCGGCTCGGTCAGCGTTCAACTCGACACCGAGTTCTATTCGAACTATCCCTTCCGGACAGCGGTGATGACAGCGGGTGGTCAATGGACCGTCTCGAAGCTGATCCCGGGCGACTACCGGGTCCTCTTTTCCGGCGCTGGAAAGTGGATGCCGGAGTACTGGGACGGAGAGACGCGCGAGTCCGCGGATCTCGTCACGGTGGGACTGAGTGAGGCGGTCGCCGGAATCGTCGTCGATGTCGACCAAGGCAATTTCATCAGCGGAACCGTCACGATCGACCAAGGCGGCGCCGCAATCCCGGTCAAGAATGTGAGGCTCCTTGCCTACGATTCTTCCGGCCAGGTCTACTTCACGTACTCCGATGCGGCGGGTGCTTACTCGCTCAACGCATTGCCACCGGGTGCCTATGAGCTGTGCATCTTCAGCGATGGGCACGGCATCACGCCGAGCGGACCGATCACCGGCCTCATCGCGGATGACACATGCACCCGGGGTGCCACACCGACGGTCACGATGACCGTGGGCGGCATCATTTCGGGCGTCGACTACGTGGTCGCTCAAGGTGCGCAGGTCACCGGAACGGTCATGTACCGGTCGATGACTGAGCTCAACTATCTCTACGACAGTGGGGTGCGGGCCTGGAAGTTCGACGAGGCCAGCGCGCGGTATCGGCCCTACAAGAGCGGACTGGTGTCGCTGAACGATCCCCAGTTCGACTTCCCACTGTCAGCCGGAAGCTACGTCCTCCAGTTCTACGCAACGGCGAATGGCAACCTCGGAAACAAGTACTGGCGCGACGCCTCGACGTTCCTCGGCTCGGAAGAACTGATTGTCGAGGCGGGGGTCGATCTCAACCTTGGAGAGGTCGTGCTTGATCCCCGGGAGATCACGGTGGACCGTTTGACGGGCCTGAACAGATTCGGGACCGCGATTGAGGCGACGAAGTTCGCCTATCCAGACAGCACGGCCGGGGTTCCCGTCGTCTACATCACGAACGCGTTCAAATATCCTGACGCGCTCGCGGCTGGTCCTGCCGCGGTTCGCGAGGGCGGTGCCCTGTTGACCGTGTCTCCGACTTCCGTGCCCGCCGAGGTCATGGCGGAGCTCAACCGACTCCACCCATCGCGCATCGTGTTGGTCGGCGGGCAGACGATGGTGTCTGACGCCGTCAAGAACGCGATCGACGCTGGCGTCCCCAGTGTGACCAGTTTCGTGCGGCTCGAGGGGGCCAATCGATACGAGACATCAAGGCGAATCGCGCAGCGCGTCTGGGGATCAAGCGGGTCGGAGGTCGCGTTCATCGCGACCGGCAACAACTATCCCGATGCGCTCGCAGTGGGTCCTGCTGCGATCGCGAATGACGCGCCCGTCATCCTCGTCAACGGGGCCGCATCGTCAGTCGACGCCGCGACGCTGGCACAGTTGAGGGCGTTGGGCGTGACGAAGGTCTTCATCATCGGCGGCACGCCGTCCGTCTCCGCTGGGATCCTCAACTCGATCCAAGCAGCGATGCCCGAACCGGTCGAACGAATCACGGGCGCCAATCGATACGAAACAGCGGTTCGGATCGCCCAGCGCTTCTTTGAGTTCAGCGACTACGGTTTCCTGACGAACGGTGGCGGGTTTGCTGATGCGCTCGGGGGTGGGGCACTTGCCGGGGCAATGGGGGCACCTCTCTACCTGAATACACAGCAGTGCTTGCTGGAAGAGGTCTACTTCGACATCGTTGACGTGCGCGCCAACGAGGTCTATCTCCTGGGCGGCACGAACATGCTCTCGGACTCGATCTTGTACGGAGAGATCTGCGGCTAGCAGCTACTCGTACTGCGGCGAGAGCGAGATCGAGTCGTCGGGCGCGAGGGTCACGAGGTAGCCGACGCGAAACGGCACGTCCTCGTCGAAGAGCGTGACCGACCCGTCGAAGAGCGAGCGCACATCGACCCGCAGGTGCGCCATCCCGGTCGTCGTCGGCATCTGCCACTCGCTGGCGCGCAGGCCCGGGGTCACGGCCACCTCGGGGTAGGTCACGATCGACCACTCGGGGGTGGAGGCGACCCGGTTGGCCATCGACTGACCGAACGGGCATCCCGTGGGCATGAGCACCTCCTGCGTCGCGCACTCGTCGAGCGATGCGTCGACGGCCTCCTGCACCGCCACGAGGAACGCGGGGGCAGCCTGCACGTCGAGGGTCGCGAGGTGCGGGTCGGTGGCGGTCGTGAGCTCCTCGGCGACGATCGTGACCGGCTCGGCCGTGAGGTAGCGCGTCTCATGGGTGAGGGCGTAGGTGCCGGGGGTGAAGGCGAGATAAGCCGCCGCGCCGTTCTGCGCCGGGGTGGCGAGGTCGAGGTCGTTGACCTCGAACCGGTCGTCGTGCAGCACCGTGAGCTCGATCCACCCGATCGGGCTGCTCTCGAACCTCCACACCGGGAAGAGGCCGAGGCGCGTCCCCGCCGGCAGCACGTCGAAGGTCGTCGTGCCCTCCTCGCCGCGCGAGGTCCACGAGAACACGACGCGGTGCGAGCCGTCGGCTCGCGCGGTGTCGCTCACGAGGTCGTAGGAGTCGAGCCCGGGCATCCCCTCGCGGGTCAGCAGCGCGGTCGAGACGTCGTCGACCGGGATGCCGGGGGCGTACTCGAGGGCGCCCGCGGCATCCTGACGGGCGAGGGCGTCGAGGTAGCTGCGCACGTACCCGGCGGGACTGTAGACCGTGCCCCCGAGGATCGCGACGGTCGCCGCGAAGCCGCCGACGATCAGCAGCAGTGCAGCGGATGCGGTCAGGATCACTCGACGCACCCAGACCCCCTTCGTGTGACGACTCACCACATCCTAAGTCGCGTCGCCGGGCCGCCGCGGAGCGCGCGGGTAGGGTGAACGGGTGTCCGAGGTCTCGCTCTCCCCTGAACAGCAGGCCGTGTTCGACCGCATCGAGACCACCCGCGACAACATCTTCGTGACCGGCCGGGCCGGCACCGGAAAGTCGACGCTGCTCAACCATCTCTCGTGGAACACGTCGAAGCAGGTCGTGATCTGCGCCCCCACCGGCGTGGCCGCCCTCAACGTGGGCGGGCAGACCATCCACTCGCTCTTCCGGTTGCCGATCGGGGTCATCGCCGACCACGACATCGGGCAGAACGACGCCCTGCGCAAGCTGCTCAA
Organism: Auritidibacter sp. Marseille-P8566; assembly: GCA_943372535.1. GTDB lineage: Bacteria > Actinomycetota > Actinomycetes > Actinomycetales > Microbacteriaceae > Rhodoglobus. The sequence continues at coordinate 4,107 of CALRZA010000028.1, read as the reverse complement.
CACGATCGACACCCTCGTCATCGACGAGGTCTCGATGGTCAACGCCGACCTGCTGGATGCCATCGACCGCTCCCTGCGCCAGGCCCGCCAGCGCAAGAACGAGGCCTTCGGCGGCGTGCAGGTGGTGCTCTTCGGCGACCCGTACCAGCTCGCGCCCGTTCCCGGTGAGGGCGACGAGCGGGCCTACTTCACCGACAAGTACCGCTCGATCTGGTTCTTCGACGCGAAGGTGTGGGACGAGACCGACCTGACGATCTACGAGCTCTCGACGATCCACCGTCAGCACGAGGACGAGTTCAAGTACATGCTCAACGCCGTGCGCCACGGCATGGTCACGGCCGAGATCGCCGAACGGCTCAACACCGTGGGCGCGCGCCCGGCGCCGACCGACGGGGCGATCACCCTCGCGACCACCAACGGCACCGTCACCCGCATCAATGCGACCGAGCTCGCCCGACTGCCCGGTCGTGTCCTCACGGCCCGCGCCGAGATCAACGGGGAGTTCGGCGGCCGCTCCTACCCGGCCGACGAGGCTCTCGAGCTCAAGGTCGGGGCCCGGGTGATGTTCCTGCGCAACGACATCAACTACGAGAACGGCGGCCCGCGCTGGGTCAACGGCAGCGTCGGCACCGTGCTCAAGATAGACGCGACCGTCTGGGTCGACCTCGACGGCGAGCGCGTCGAGGTGAAACCGGCGGTGTGGGAGAAGTTCCGCTACAGCTACTCACCGCTCACCAAGGCGCTGCGCAAGGATGTCGTGGCCGAGTTCACGCAGTTCCCGCTGCGGCTCGCGTGGGCGGTCACCATCCACAAGTCGCAGGGCAAGACCTACGACCGCGCGATCGTGGACCTCGGGGCCCGGTCGTTCGCTCCCGGCCAGACCTACGTCGCCCTCAGTCGCATCACCGACCTCGACGGGCTCTACCTCACCCGCCCGATGCGCCCGAGCGACATCATCGTCGACGAGAACGTCGTGCGCTTCATGAGCCGCACGACGGCGATCCCGGCGATCAGGGCCTGACGGTTAGGCGACCGCCTTGGCCTTGCTCAGGTCGACGAACAGCTCGGTGTTGTAGCGGTACGCGGTGACGACCTCCTCGATCACGCGCTCGCGCTCGTCGTCGCTCCAGGCCACGGCATCCAGCTGCTCGCGGTAGGTGTTCTTGAAGTCGGTGGGGCTGGCGATCTGGTCGAAGAGGTAGAACCCCACGCCGTTGGTGTCGAACCCGAACTGGCGCTGCATGAGCTTGCGGATGTGCTGACCACCCGAGAGGTCGCCGAGGTAGCGGGTGTAGTGGTGGGCGATGAAGCCGCCGGCCCAGCCCTCGGCCGCGATCTCGTTGATGCGCTCGACGTAGGTGACCGCGGTCGGCAGCGGAGCGATGCTCTCGCGCCAGTCCGGGCCGATGAGGAACTCGAGATCGGCCTCGAGCGCCGGCATGCGGGTGAGCTGAGGCGAGACGAACGGGGCGGCGATCGGGTCGCTCGCGAAGATCTCGGCCGCCGCTTCGAGAGCCTCGTAGATGAAGTAGTGCTGCACCACGAGGGCGACATAGTCGTCGCGGGTGCCCTTGCCCTGCATGAGGTCGGCCATGAACGTCGCGCCCTCGCTGTCGCCGTGATCGGTCCACGTGCGCTCGCGGAGGGCCTGCGAGAAGGGGATGACGCTCATGCGGGTAGCTCCAGAGGCTCGAAGAAGGATGCGCTTCAGTTTACGGGACGATGCTCGGAGCCACCGGGCCGGTCTCAAGCCACCCCCGACGGCCCGCCCTCAGTGACCGTGGCCGAAGAGATCCCGCAGGTTCGAGACCGTCTCGGGCGACGGGCCGTCGCGGCCGACGCTCGTCGCGGCGAGCGCGGGGGCGGCGAGTGCTGCGACGACGAGACCGCCGGCGACGACGCCGAGGAGGTAGCGCACGATCCCCGGCGAGGCGGGGGCGGGGGCATCCGCGTCGCGCCGGAGGTGGCGAGCGAGCAGCACGGCGACGAACAGGCCGAGCACCGACGCGATGGCCAGCGGCAGCAGCCCCAGCCCCGCCGGCACCGCCGAGGTGACGAGCAGCACGGCCCAGAGCACGATCGGCACGAGCGCGCCCACCAACGCGATGCGAGGCACGACGACCGTCGTGCGGGCGAAGATGATGAGGCCCCAGCCGAACTCGGCGGCGCCGATGACGGTGAGGGGGATGGCCACGGCCGGCGGCATCCCGACACCCAAGGCGAGGTGGATGAGGCCGGCCCCGATCGCGGCGAAGGCCAGCCAGGCGCGGGTGATGATCGACATGCGGTCAGGAGCCGCTCGCGGCCGGCGCGGTGTCGGGGGCCGCGCTGCCGGGGCGCTCGGTGCCGATGCCCGCGGCGAGCAGCAGCACCGCGCTCGCGAAGTGAATGACGTTGCTGACGACATTCACCGCGAGCACGTTGACGTCGCTGCCCACAAGGAAGAGCCCGGCGAGCCCGAGCACGAGGCACGCCGCGCCGAGCACGCCGTTGAGGCGGCGGGCAGCAGCCGTCGACGAGAGCGCCCCCATGAGCAGGGCGGCGCCGAGCAGCACGTGGATCAGGCTCTGCAGGGGATTGAGCGGCAGGATGCCCGCCAGCAGCACCCCGGTTGGGTCGGTGAATGGCATCCCGACCGTGACGACCACGCCGATCAGGCCGAAGAGCAGTAGCGCACCACCGACCCCGAGGGCGATGAGTCGGTTCGGCGAGCGCAGCATCGGCTACTCGTGCGGGCGGGGTTCGATGCCGAGCTTCGCGCAGGCGGCGTCGTAGAGCACGACGATCTCGCGGCGGATCTCGGGGCGCTCGCTGATCTCGGTCGACCACGGCACGGTGACTTCGCGCTCGTCGTCGCCGATGAGATAGCTCCAGGTGCCGCCGGTGCCGTCGAGACCGATCATCGTCGCGGCCCATGCGCCCTTCGCGCCGAAGGCCTGGGCGATGAGCAGGTTGTCGTCGTTGTGGTCGTCATTCATGTGGTGCAGGACGGCGGCAACGATCTCGGTGCTGAACTCGGTCACGCCTCTACGGTACCTGCTGCTGCATCGGCGCGGGTCGGGGCGGGGCCGGGGCCGGGCCGGGCAGTCGACGCCGGCCGCGGGGCTGCCTGAATAAGCCGCGTCAGTCGGCGAGGTGCTTCTCGAGGAACACGGCCGTGCGCGCGAAGGCGAGCGCCGCCGCCTGGCCGTCGATGCGGCCCGGCAGGCTCGCATTGGCGAACGAGTGCTCGGTGCCGAGGTAGCGGTGCTGGTTCACGGGGGTGCCATGATCCTTGAGTCGCGCCACGAGCTCGTCGGGGCTCTGGCCCTGCGCCCACTCGTCGAACTCGGCCCAGTGCAAGAGCACCGGGCACGGGATCACGCCGTGATCCGCCTCGGCGAGGCTCGCGTAGTAGGCGACGACGGCATCCACGGCCCCCGCCTGAGCGTGCAGCAGCGCGAGCCAGCCGCCGAGCGAGAATCCGACCAGTCCGACGCGTTCGTCGCCCGTCTCCTGCGCCTGCACGACGGTGTCGTCGATCTCGGCGAGGGCGGTCGCGACATCCAGCCCCTCCATGAGGCCCTTCGCCGTCTCGGTGTCGACGGTGCAGACCCCCTCGTAGAGGTCGGGCACCGCGACGCGCAGCCCGCGGCTTGCGAGCGCCTCGGCGAACGGCACGAGCCCGGGCAGCCGCCCGTACATGTCATGGATGACGACGACCACCGGGTTGCCGGCCTCCCCGTAGAACAGGGGGATGCCCGGCGACGGGATCGGCACCAGATGCGACATGCTTCGATGCTAGCCCGGGCGCTGCCGGGCGGACGTGGAGCGGATGACGGGAATCGAACCCGCGCTATCAGCTTGGGAAGCTGAAGTTCTGCCATTGAACTACATCCGCGCTGGAGCCAAGAGCGACGACCATTTCTGGTCTTCGCTGCCACGCCTGCGCCGACGACCGTCTCGGTCGTCGGGTGCCGACGGCACTCCAGCGCTAATTCTAGCTAGTCTTGCCGCATGCTGCTCAGTGACCGCGACATCCGCTCGGAGCTGTCCTCCGGCCGCATCGGCCTCGAGCCGCTCGAGCTCGACATGATCCAGCCGTCGAGCATCGACGTGCGCCTCGAC
>CALRZA010000027.1:0-11590 GCA_943372535.1 Auritidibacter sp. Marseille-P8566 | reverse complement strand
AGCGCCGTCGCGGGGTGCTCGGTGCCGGAGCACTCAGCGCGCGCGGGGCGAGCCTCTGCAACTGGGTCACGTGCCGAGGAGCGAGCTCCTCGACGGTCGTGACCTCGAGCAGCTTCATCGTACGCACAACCTGCTCCGAAAGGATCTGGATCGTGCGGTCGACTCCCGCCCGCCCGCCGGCCATGAGTCCGTAGAGGTAGGCGCGGCCGACGAGCGTGAACTTGGCGCCCAGGGCGATCGCGGCCACGACATCCGCGCCGTTCATGATGCCGGTGTCGACCATGACCTCGGTGTCGTTGCCGACTTCGCGCACGACCTCGGGCAGGAGGTGGAACGGGATGGGCGCCCGGTCGAGCTGGCGGCCGCCGTGGTTGGAGAGCAGGATGCCGTCGACGCCGAGGTCGGCGAGCTTCTTGGAGTCCTCGAGGTTCTGCACGCCCTTGACCACGAGCTTGCCGGGCCACATGCCGCGGATGATCTCGAGATCCTCGAAGCTGATCGACGGGTCCATCGCCGAGTCGAGCAATTCGCCGACGGTGCCGCCGGTCGACGACAGCGAGGCGAACTCGAGCGGCGGGGTGGTCAGGAAGTCCCACCACCACCACGGCCGCGGAATCGCGTTGAGGATCGTGCCGGCGGTCAGCTGCGGCGGGATCGAGAAGCCGTTGCGCTTGTCGCGCAGGCGCGCCCCGGCGACCGGGGTGTCGACCGTGAACATGAGCGTGTCGAAGCCCGCGGCCGCGGCCCGCTCGACGAGGCCGTAGCTGATCTCGCGCTGGCGCATGACGTACAGCTGAAACCAGTTGCGGCCGTCGGGGTTGGCGGCCTTGACGGCCTCGATCGAGGTGGTGCCCAGGGTCGACAGCGTGAACGGGATGCCCGCCGCCCCCGCCGCGCCCGCGCCGGCGATCTCGCCCTCGGTCTGCATGAGCCGCGTGAAGCCCGTGGGGGCGATGCCGAACGGCATCGCCGAGGTGCCGCCGAGGATGCGCGTGGTCGTGTCGACGCTCGAGACGTCACGCAGGATCGACGGGTGGAACTCCACATCCTCGAACGCCTGGCGCGCGCGAGCCAGTGACAGCTCGCCCTCGGCCGAGCCGTCGGTGTAGTCGAACGCGGCCTTAGGGGTGCGGCGCTTGGCGATGAGGCGCAGATCCTCGATCGTCAGCGCGGCGGCGAGGCGCCGCTTCTTGGCGCTGAACACCGGCTTCTTGAACTTCAGGAGCCCGAAGATGGCCTTCGGGTTGGGGAAGACGCGCTGGGTCATGATCGTCCTGTTCCGTGAGCGGAGTCGAGGTGGGCGAGCAGCCGATCGCGCGCGCCGATGATGTGGTCGTGGGTGAGGCGCGAGGCCGCCGCCGGGTCACCCGCGGTGATCGCGTCGAGGATGCCCTGGTGCTGCGCCGCGACCTGTGCCGCGCTGAGCAGGTGGCCGGCCTGCACCTGCCCGATGCACAGCTCGACCTCGCCCATGAGCAACTCGTGCAGGCGCGTGAGCCGCGGGCTGGGCTGCCCCGCGACGAGCGCGCGGTGGAAGGCGATGTCGTGCGGCGCGAAGTCGTCGGTGTCGGTGAGGGCGCGGTGCGCGGCGAGGGCGGCGGGGGGCACCCGCCCCTCCGCCGCGAGTCGGGCCGTCGCGGCCGCCTCGATCACGGCGCGGTTGTCGAAGAGGTCGACGACGTCATCCCGGGTGAGCTCGGGCACGCGGGCGGCGCGGTGGGCTTCGCGGCGCAGGATGCCGTCGGCGACGAGCCGATCGATCGCCAGTCGGGCGGTGGGCCGGGCGACCCCGAAGCGCAGGGCGACGGCGCTCTCGGTGATGGCCGAGCCCGGGGCATCCTGCTGATGGAGGATGCTCGCGCGCAGCGCCTCGGCGATCGCCTCGGGGCGCACCGGGGTCGGCTCGATCGACACGGGGCTCCTTCGGCTCGGTCGTGGGGATGCGGATTGTCAGACAACCTAGCAGATTGTCTGACAATCCGGAACGGTAGGCTGAGGCCATGATCATCGCTGTCACGGGAGCCACCGGAAAACTGGGTCGAGCCACGGTGGCAGGCCTTCGAGCCGCGGGCCACGAGGTGATCGCCCTCGACCGGGTCGGCGACCGCGGCTCGGTCGTCAATGTCGACATCACCGACTACGGCCAGATCGCTGACGCTTTCGCCGGCATCGACGAGCACCACCACGGCCTGGATGCCGTCGCGCACCTCGCCGCGATCCCCGCGCCGGGCCTGTACAGCGACTCGGCGACCTTTCACAACAACGTCGTCGGCACCTTCAACGTCTTCCAGGCCGCCCGTCGGGCCGGCGTGAAGCGCATCGCCTTCGCCTCGAGCGAGACGGTGCTCGGCCTGCCCTTCGACCTCGCGCCGGCGTACGTGCCTCTCGACGAGGAGTTCGACACCCGGCCCGAGTCGATGTACTCGCTCGGCAAGCATCTCGAGGAGCAGCTCGCCCTCAAGCTCGCCCGCTGGGACGACGAGCTGAGCATCTCGGCGCTGCGCTTCTCGAACGTCATGGACCCGGAGGACTACGCCGAGTTCCCGTCGTTCGACGCCGATCCGATGCTGCGCAAGTGGAACCTCTGGGGCTACATCGACGCGCGCGACGGCGCGGAGGCCATCCGCCTCGCGCTCGAGACCGCGCGCCCGGGCTACGACGTCTACAACATCTTCGCCGCCGACACGGTGATGACCCGGTCGAACGCCGAGCTCATGGCAGCGGTGTTCCCGGGCGTCGAGGTGCGCGGCGAGCTCGGCGTCAACGACTCGCTCACGAGCAGTGCGAAGGCCGAGCGCCGGCTCGGCTGGCGGGCGCAGCACTCCTGGCGCGACGCTCGGTGAGACCCCTCGCGGCGGCGGCCCTGATGGTCGCGCTCGCCGGGTGCTCCGCGACAGCGCCCGCCCTCGGCCCCAGCGCCGTTCCCGCGCTCTTCCCCGCGGATGCCGTGGCCGACTACCAGCTCGGCGGTGCGTACGACCCGGCGCCCGAGGTCACGATCGTCGCCCGCGACAGCACTGAGCCGCCCGCCGAGGGTCGGTACTCGATCTGCTACGTCAACGGCTTCCAGACGCAGCCTGGCGAGAAGTGGCCGGTGGCTCTGCTGCTCCAGGTCGACGGACAGCCGCTCGGCGACCCGAACTGGCCCGACGAGTTCCTGATCGACATCTCGACCGATGAGAAGCGCGCGGATGCCGCCGCCCGCCTCGCCCCCGTGATCGAGCGCTGCGCCACCGCCGGCTTCGACGCCGTCGAGTTCGACAATCTCGACTCCTACACCCGGTCGGACGGCCAGCTGACCGTCGAGGACGCGCTCGCGTTCGCGACGCTGCTCGTGCAGGAGGCTCACGCCCTGGGCCTCGCCGCCGGCCAGAAGAACACCGCCGAGCTCGGCACCCGGGGTCGCGATGAGGTCGGCTTCGACTTCGCCGTGGTCGAGGAGTGCGCCCAGTTCGACGAGTGCTCCGCCTACACCGACGTCTACGGCCCGGCGGTGATCGCGATCGAATACACGGATGCCCTCGACCGCTCTTTCGAGGACGTCTGCGCCGACCCCGCCACCCCGCCGATCACCGTGCTGCGCGATCGGCTGCTGGCGCCGGCGGGTGACCGGGAGCACGTGTTCGAGCACTGCTGAGCGGGGCGGGCGCACTCAGGCCTTGCGGCGGTTCGCGCTCAGCTCCTCCAAAACCGCGAAGATCTGACCGACTGTCGCCTGCGGCAGCTGGAACGTGGACTCGGCGAGCACGCGCCCGGGAGTCCACCGCGTCTTCTGGCGGAATCGGCGTGCGGCACTCTCGCTGTGTTCGGCGATCACGTCGGAGATCGCCCGATACGCCTCCGTGTCGTCGATGATCGCCGCGAGCGAGGTGGTCGGGCCGACCTCGCCGGGCGTCGTCACGGTCTCGGGGAGAGTGACCGTCCACGAGTGCTCGCCCGATCCGACCGTGAGGGTGTGGTCGGAGCCGGGGAGCGACACCTCGGCGGTCGTGTTGGCGGGCACCGTGGCATCCACCGTCACGGTGTCGCCGTCACGACGCCACGCAACCGACGCAAGACCGTAGGGCGTCTCGTGGCGCGCGCTCGCGTGAGTGAATCCGGGCAGAGGGCGGGGTGCGATCGCGATCGTGCGGTAGCCCGGTTCGGCAGGCGCGAGGCCCGCGACCGAGCGGTGGAGCCAGTCCGCGACGGCGCCGAGGGCGTAATGGTTGAAGCTCGTCATCTCCCCCGGGTTGATCGTGCCGTCCTCAAGCATCGAGTCCCAACGCTCCCAGACGGTCGTCGCCCCCATCGTGACCGGGTAGAGCCACGACGGCGTCTCGGTCTGGGTGAGCAGCCGCGCGGCGGCGTCAAGGTGGCCGGTGCGGGTGAGCGCGTCGGTGATGAGCGGGGTGCCGACGAAGCCCGTGCCGATGCGATAGCCGGCCGAGCGCACGAGGTAGGCGAGCCGCTCACCCATCGCGGCCTCCTGGGCCGCGTCGCGGGCGAGCCCGAACATGATGCCGAGCCCGTAGGCGGTCTGGGCGTCGGAGAGCATCCGGCCGGATTCGGTCACGAACTCGCGCAGGAACGCGGCGCGAACGCGCTCCGCTATCGCACGGTAGCGCGAGGCCGCGTCGGTCTCGCCCAGAAGCTCCGCCGCCCGAGCCGTGAGCTCGGTCGAGCGGAACAGGTAGGCCGAGGCCACGATGTCGGTGTCGGTCTTGGCATCCCACGGCGCGTCGGCCGGCGCATCCGGATCGAGCCAGTCTCCGAACTGGAAGCGGTCCTCCCAGAGGTGACGGTCGCCGCCGATCGCGAGGATGTGATCGGTCCACGACACCATGCTCGGGTACTGGGTGCGCAGCACGTCGAGATCGCCGAAGCGCTCGTACAGGACCGACGGCACGATCGTCGCCGCGTCGCCCCACGCCGCGGCCGCACCACCGAACGACCCGAGCACGTTGGGAACGACGAACGGAACCTTGCCGTCGGAGGCGCTCTGCTCGAGCGAGAGGTCGCGCAACCACCCGGCGAGGAAGCCGTCGACGTCGTAGAGGAAGCTCGCCGTCGGCGTGAAGACCTCGATATCGCCTGTCCAGCCGAGTCGTTCGTCGCGCTGCGGACAGTCGGTGGGCAGCGAGAGGAAGTTGCCGCGCATCCCCCACACCACGTTGTCGTGGAGACGGTTGACGAGCTCGTGCGAGCTGTCGAACCAGCCCGTGCGGGTCAGGTCGCTGTGGATGACGACGGCCACGACATCCGCGGGATCGAACTCGCCCGGCCAGTTCTCGACCTGCGCGTATCGGAACCCGTGGAAGGTGAACTGCGGCTCCCACACCTCCTCGCCCGTGCCGGCGAGCGTGTACGAGTCGCGAGAGGTCGCCCGCCGCAGCGGACGCGTGCCGAGTTCGCCATGCTCGAGCACCTCGGCATGTCCGAGGCTCACGACGTGGCCGCGAGGCCCCCGCACGGTGATGCGCAGGCGCCCCACGAGGTTCTGCCCGAAGTCGAGGATCGTCGCGCCGCTCGGGGAGGTGATGACCTCGCGCACCGCGACTTCTTCGATCGCGCGGACGGCGGGGGCGATCGAGGCCTCCGGCACCGGTGCTGCGGCATCCACGCGCACGGCGGTCCACGCGGAGTCGTCGAACCCGGCGATCGACCAACCCGTGATCGCGCGCGTGGCGTCGTGGTGCTCGCCCTCGTAGATGCCGCTCGCCATGATCGGGCCGTCGGTCGTCGCCCGCCACGATGCGTCGGTGGTGATGGTCTCGACAGTGCCGTCCGCGTACTCGAGCACGAGCTGCGCCGCCACCGCCGGCTGCTCTCCGTAGAACGTGTTCGCGTTGCCGTCGAACCCGTACCGTTCGGTGTACCAGCCGCCCGCGAGGGAAATGCCGAGCGCGTTGGCGCCCTCAGTGACGAGCGCCGTGACGTCGGTGGACTCGTGAACCAGGCGCCACTGGTAGCTCGTCCAGCCGGGCTTGAGGATCTCGTCGTCGACGGGAGTGCCGTTCACCTCGGCCTGGTAAACCCCGTGCGCGGTGGCATACAGGGTCGCTGCCAGGAGCCCGGGCTTGGCCTCGAACTCGGCTCGCACCAGCACCGGCATCGCCGGGGACCCGGGGGCGGCGGCGCCGATCATCGAAGCACACCATTCGTCGTCAGCGAGGAACCCCGCGACGATCGGCCGCGGGTCACTCCAGTCGGAGACCGACCCGTCCTCGCCCGTGACGCGCACGCGCACCTCGACGCGGTCGCGCGGGGCGAGGGGGGCGAAGGGCCAGCTCACGAAGACCGAGTCGCGACCGCTGACGGTGGCGACGGCATCCCCGAGCGCGATCTCGGCGGAGGCCTGACGCCATTCGGGCGTCGTGCTCGCGGTCTTCCAGCTGAGGCGCGGGGTCGCCGTGGCGACGACGATGCTGTCGTCGCGGCGCTCGGCGCGAAGGGAGGTGACGCGGGCGGGGCTCATGGGGTCTCCAGATGACGGGGTGGGATCAGCGGTACTCGGGGGGCGAGACACGAGTTCGCCAGGCGAGCTCGTTGTCGGTGATGAACAGAGGAAGGCTCTCGTCACGGGTCAGGTCGGAATCGAGGTGGGCTTCGATCGCGGTCAGCAGGGCCTGAGCTGTCTCGACTCCAGGCCGGGTCACGCACTGCTCGAGGAGAACGAGCAGGTCGGCGGGGGCATCCGGTGCTCTCGTCAGGGCGGCGACGAGCGACTTCGGCCCGGGGAACAGCACGTGATGCCGCGCGAGCACCGCTCGTGCCGCTGATGTGGCGAGGTGCACGGCGGCGTGGTGCAGCAGGAGGGCGTCACCGTGCCGCTCGCCGTGGGCGAGGAAGTAGTGGCCGTGCAGTCGCGCCTGGGCCAGGAACGAACGCTCGAGCGCCCGCCACTCGTCGGGGGCCCGCACTCCGACGCGGCCGATCAGGTCGATCACCTCGGGGTCGGCAGACCACGCCACTGACGCGGCCTGGAGCGAATCGCGCACGGGGTCGTCCCCGCGGTCCGCGGCCTCGCGCAGGTAGCCGACGGTCGCGAGCTTGATGTCGAAGTAGCCGCCCTCGTAGCCGATGCCGTCGGTTTCGACCCAGGCGATCCGCCCGGACTGCTCCGCCTGAGCCCAGGCCTCCTCGGTGACAATCAGGTACAGATCCACGTCGGAGTCGGGGCGATCCGTGCCGCGACCCACCGAGCCGGTCACGATCACCGCTACCGCGGTCGGGTCGTCGCGCACCCGGGTGACATAGGCGGCGATGGCCTCGTCGTGGTGCTTCACGAGCGCGGTCGGTAGGAGTGCGGCGCGAAAGCGCGAGCCACGAGCGCCCGCAGCGACTCGAGGCTTCCGGTTACGAATCCTTGCGCTCGCGCCTGGATCAGCACGTTGCCGACGGCGGTCGCCTCGACCGGTCCGGCCACGACCGGCAGTCCGCTGCGGTCGGCGGTGAGCTGGCAGAGCAGTGCGTTCTGCGAGCCGCCGCCGACGAGGTGGATGACCGACACCGGTCGACCCGACAACTCGCTGGCCGTGTGCACGGCGCGCGCGAACGCGTCGGCGAGGGACTCGATGATGCAGCGCGTCATCGCGATGTGATCAGCAGGAACGGGCAGGTCGTGCTCGGTGAGCCACTCGGCGATGCGAGCGGGCAGGTCGCCGGGCGCGAGGAAGCGCGGGTCGTTCGCGTCAAACACCGGCACTGGTGCCGAGTGGGCGGTGGCTCGCGCGATGAGCTCGGGCAGGTCGATCGCCTTGCCGGCCGCCTCCCACGTGCGCACCGATTCGCTCAACAGCCAGAGGCCCATCACGTTGTGGAGGAACCGCACGCGGCCGTCGACCCCACCCTCGTTGGTGAAGTTCGCAGCACGACTCGCGTCGGTCGTCACGGGCGACTCGAGCTCGACGCCCACGAGGCCCCAGGTGCCGCACGAGATGTAGGCGACGTCATCCGATGCGGCGGGAACCGCCACGACGGCGGATGCGGTGTCGTGCGATCCGACGGCGGTCACCTGAATGACCGGTCGCGCCCCCATGCGGGCCGCGACATCGGGAAGGAGTGGGCCGATGGCCGTTCCCGGGTCGACGAGCTCGGGGAACACGCCGCGAGGGAAGCCCAGCGCCGCAATGAGCTCGTCGTCCCACTCGCGGGTGGCCACGCTGAGAAGTCCCGTCGTCGAGGCGTTGGTGCGCTCGGCGACGCGACGGCCGGTCATCCACGCCGTCAGAAGATCGGGGATCAGCAGGAAGCAGTCGGCGTCCGTCAGGCGGGAGTCGGCGGCGAATTGATAGAGCGTGTTGAACGGCAGGAACTGCAGACCGTTGCGAGCGTAGAGCTCGGCCGGTGACACTCGGGCGTGCACGGACTCGACGCCCGCTGCCGTGCGATCGTCGCGGTAGTGGAACGGCTCGCAGAGCAGCGTGTCTCCCCGGAGGAGTCCGTAGTCGACGGCCCAGGAGTCGATTCCGATGCTGCTGATGCCCGGCGTGTCCGCAAAGGCCGCCGAGAGCCCTGCGAGTGCGTGACCGAACAAGCCCGTGGCATTCCAGTGCAGACCGTCGGACTGGGTCACCGGCCCGTTGGGAAACCGCGCCACCGGGCGCACGCTCAGTTCGTCGTGGCTGACGTGGCCGATCATCACTCGGCCGCTGGTTGCTCCCAGGTCGACGGCGGCGACGGCGTTCGTCATCGCGTACGCCTCGGTCGCAGGCTCCCTCGGAGCTGGCGTCGCGCAATCGCTGGCGCGATTGCCATAGCTCCAGCGCTCATCGCAGGAACGCGGCCGCGACGCCGGCATCCACGGGGATGTGCAGGCCGGTCGTGTGCGACAGGTCGGGTCCGGTGAGCACGGAGACGGCGTTGGCGACGTTCTCGGGCAGCACCTCGCGCTTGAGGATCGTGCGCTGCGCGTAGAACTTTCCGAGATCCTCTTCTTCGATGCCGTAGGTCTTGGCGCGGTTGGCGCCCCACCCGGCGGCGAAGATCCCGCTGCCACGCACGACGCCGTCGGGGTTGATGCCGTTGACCTTGATGCCGTGCTCGCCGAGCTCGACTGCGAGCAGTCGCACCTGGTGGGCCTGATCGGCCTTCGTCGCCGAGTAAGCGATGTTGTTCGGTCCGGCGAACACGGAGTTCTTCGACGAGATGTAGATGACGTCGCCGCCCATGCCCTGCTCGATGAGCACGGGCGCGGTGGCCTTGGAGACCAGGAACGAGCCCTTGGCCATGATGTCGTGCTGGAAGTCCCAGTCCTTCTCGGTGGTCTCCAGCAGCGGCTTGGAGAGCGAGACGCCCGCATTGTTGACGACGATGTCGAGGCCGCCGAAAGCGAGCACGGCATCCTGCACCATCTGCTCGATTGCTGCGGCGTCGGTGACGTTGACCTGCAGGCCGATCGCGACGTCCGTGCCGCCGATCTCGCCCGCCGCGGCCTGCGCCTTGGCGAGGTCGAGGTCGGCGATGACGACGCATGCGCCGTCGGCAGCGAGACGGGTGGCGATGGCCTTGCCGATCCCGGAGGCGGCCCCGGTGACGAGGGCGATGCGGGTGGCGTGGGACTTCGGCTTCGGCATCCGCTGCAGCTTGGCCTCTTCGAGGGCCCAGTACTCGATGCGGAACTTCTCGGCATCGCTGATCGGCGCGTAGCTCGAGATCGCCTCGGCGCCGCGCATGACGTTGATCGCGTTGATGTAGAACTCGCCGGCGACGCGGGCGGTCTGCTTGGTCGCGCCGTAGCTGAACATGCCGACCCCGGGCACGAGCACGATGAGCGGGTCGGCGCCCCTGATCGCGGGCGAGTCGGCGACCGCGTGCTTCTCGTAATACGCCGTGTAGTCCGCGCGGTAGGCCTCGTGCAGCTCCTTCAGTCGGGCGATCGAGGCATCGACGGAGGCCCCGGCCGGCAGGTCGAGCAGCATCGGCTTGACCTTCGTGCGCAGGAAGTGATCCGGGCAACTCGTGCCCAACGCCGCGAGCGCAGGCGCCTTCGCACTCGCGAGGAAGTCGAGCACGACCTCCGCGTCGGTGAAGTGCCCGACCATCGGGCGGTCGTGGCTGGCGATCCCGCGGATCGTTGCCGCGAGAGCGGCAGCCTTGGCGCGACGCTCGGCGGGCGCCAGCGCAGCATTCTTCTTCACGGCCGCGCCGAACGGGGCCTTCTTGCCCTTCGCCGCGATGAACTTCTCCGCGGTCTCGATGATCCAGAGGCTGTTCTTCTCGGCTTCCTTCGACGTGGCGCCCCACGCGGTGATCCCGTGGCCGCCGAGGATGCAGCCGATCGCCTGCGGGTTGGCGGCCTTGATCGCGGCGATGTCGAGACCGAGCTGGAAGCCCGGGCGACGCCAGTCGACCCAGACGGCCTTGTCGCCGAAGGCCTTCTGCGTGAGCTTCGCGCCATCCTTCGCGGTGGCGAAAGCGATGCCGGAATCCGGGTGCAGGTGATCGACGTGGGCGGCATCCACGAGCCCGTGCATCGCGGTGTCGATCGACGGCGCCGCACCGCCCTTGCCGTGCAGGGTGTAGTCGAACGCCGCGACCATCTCATCCTCACGGTCGACCCCCGGGTAGACATCGACGAGAGCGCGAAGGCGATCGACGCGCAGCACGGCGAGGCCGGCCTCGGTCAACGTGCCGAGGTCACCCCCCGAGCCCTTGACCCACATGAGCTCGACAGGCTCGCCCGTGACCGGATCGGTCTCCAGACCCTTGGCCGACGTATTGCCGCCGGCGTAGTTGGTGACGCGCGGGTCGGCGCCGAGGCGATTGGAGCGGGCGATGAGCTGCGCTGCGGTGTCGTTGGTCACGCTCCCCATCCCGCCTGCTGGCCACCGACGCGGTCGGCGACGATGCTCTGCTGGTACCCGCTCGCCCAGAAGGCGGCGACCGGGTCGGCGGGAAGCCCGCGGGACTCGCGCCACGCGGCGAGCGCGGGACGCACATCGGTGTAGAAGGCATCCATGAGGATCTGGTTGGCGAGCAACACGTCGTTCGAGCGCTGAGCGGTGTCAAGCGCCTCGCGATCGACGAGCAGCGCTCGCGCCGTCATCTCCTGCACGTTGAGCACCGAACGAATCTGGCCGGGGATCTTCTCCTCGACGTTGTGGCACTGGTCGAGCATGAACGCCACGTCGGAGTCCGGGCCGTAGCCGCCCCCGCGCACGACCTCGGCCATGATGCGGAACAGCTGGAACGGATCGGCCGCCCCGACGATGAGGTCGTCGTCGGCGTAGAAGCGCGAGTTGAAGTCGAACGAGCCGAGCTTGCCGAGGCGCAGCAGCTGCATGACGATAAACTCGATGTTGGTGCCGGGCGCGTGGTGACCGGTGTCGAGGCAGACGGTGGCGCGCTCGCCGAGGGCCGCGACCTGGGCGTAGGCCGTTCCCCAGTCCGGAACGTCGGTGTGATAGAACGCCGGCTCGAAAACTTGTACTCCAGCACGAGACGCTGGCTCTCGCCGATGCGGGCGTAGATCTCGGCGAGGGACTCGGCGAGGTGATCCTGACGGCGGCGCAGGTCGTCCTGGCCGGGGTAGTTGGAGCCGTCGGCGAGCCAGATCTTGAGGTCGCGCGATCCGGTGGCGTGCATGATGTCGATGCACTCGAAGTGG
>CALRZA010000026.1:0-11913 GCA_943372535.1 Auritidibacter sp. Marseille-P8566 | reverse complement strand
GAAGGCGAGCACGACGGCGAGTGCGAAGGCGGCTACCGCGACGCCGGCGCCCGCGCCCGAGCCCGCCGCCGACCCGCAACGGCCGCCGCTGCACCCCGACCACATCGCCGCGCTCGTCGCGGGGTCGCACCCGCAGCCGCACGCCGCGTTGGGCCAGCATCCTTCGGAGGGCGGCCACGTCATCCGCGTGATCCGGCCGCTCGCCGCGACGGTCACGGCGATCCGCGCCGACGGCTCGCGCGTCGCCCTCGAGCATGTCGCCGACGGGCTCTGGCACGGCTTCGCCCCGGAGCCCGGCCAGGCGTACACGGTCGAGACGACCTACGACAACGGCCCGACGTGGACCGCCGACGACCCCTACCGCTTCGTGCCCTCCGTGGGCGAGGTCGACCTCTACCTCTGGGGCGAGGGTCGCCACGAGCAGCTCTGGCACGTGCTCGGCGCCCACTACCGCCCGCACGAGGATGTGCCGGGCACGAGCTTCAGCGTCTGGGCTCCGCACGCCCGCGCCGCCCGCGTCGTCGGCGACCACAACGGCTGGAACGGCGTCGGCCACGCCATGCGCCGTCTCGACGACAACGGCGTCTGGGAGCTCTTCATCCCGGGCCTCGAGCCCGGCGGCGCCTACAAGTTCGAGCTGCTCACCGCCGACGGCCGCTGGGTGACCCGCGCCGACCCGATGGCGCGGTACACCGAGGTGCCGCCGGCGACGGCCTCGCGCATCCTGCTGTCGAGTCACGACTGGCAGGACGGCGAGTGGATGACGCGACGCGCGTCCACCGACCCGCACAACTCGCCGATGAGTGTGTACGAGCTGCACGTCGGCTCGTGGCGCCCGGGGCTCGACTACCGCGCCCTCGCCGACCAGCTCATCGACTACGTGCACCAGCTGGGGTTCACCCACGTCGAGTTCATGCCGCTCGCCGAGCACCCCTTCGGCGGATCGTGGGGCTACCAGGTCACCGGCTACTTCGCGCCGACGAGCCGGTTCGGGCATCCCGACGACCTCAAGTACCTGATCGACCGCCTGCACAACGCGGGCATCGGCGTGCTCATGGACTGGGTGCCGGGCCACTTCCCCAAGGACGAGTGGGCTCTGGCCCAATTCGACGGCCAGCCGCTCTACGAGCACAGCGACCCGCGCCGCGGCGAGCAGATGGACTGGGGCACCCTGATCTTCGACTTCGGACAGTCGCAGGTGCGCAACTTCCTCGTGGCCAACGCGCTGTACTGGCTCGAGGAGTTCCACATCGACGGCCTGCGCGTCGACGCGGTGGCGAGCATGCTCTACCTCGACTACTCCCGCAAAGACGGCGAGTGGCTGCCCAACCAGTACGGCGGGCGCGAGAACCTCGAGGCGATCAGCTTCCTGCAGGAGGTCAACGCGACCGCCTACAAGCGCAATCCCGGCATCGTGATGATCGCCGAGGAGTCGACGAGCTGGCCGGGCGTGACCAAGCCGACCGCGTCATCAGGGCTCGGGTTCGGCATCAAGTGGAACATGGGGTGGATGCACGACTCGCTGCAGTACATGCACGAGGATCCGATGCATCGCTCGTACCACCACGGCGAGATCACCTTCTCGCTGCTCTACGCGTTCAGCGAGAACTTCATGCTGCCGATCAGCCACGACGAGGTCGTGCACGGCAAGGGCTCCCTGCTGCACAAGATGCCCGGCGACCAATGGCAGAAGCTCGCCAATGTGCGGGTCTACCTCGCCTTCATGTGGGCTCACCCCGGCAAGCAGCTGCTCTTCATGGGCAGCGAGTTCGGCCAGCCGAGCGAGTGGAGCGAGGAGCGCGGCCTCGACTGGTGGATCCTCGACCAGCCCGTGCACCAGGGTCTGCAGCACCTCGTGAGCGCGCTCAACCGCGTGTACCGCGAGCGGCCGGCGCTGTGGGAACAGGACAACGAGTCGGCCGGATTCGAGTGGATCGACGGCGGCAACGCGGCGCAGAACATCGTCGCGTTCGTGCGCTGGTCGCGCTCGGGCGAGCCGCTCGTCGGCGTCTTCAACTTCAGCGGAAACCCCGTGTCTCCCTATCGCCTCGGCCTGCCGTTCGGCGGGGTCTGGGACGAAGTGATCAACACGGATGCCGCCGACTTCGGCGGGTCGGGTGTCGGCAACTTCGGCACGGTCCACGCTCTCGACGAGGGCTGGAACGGTCGCCCGGCGTCAGCCGAGGTCACCCTGCCGCCGCTCGGCGGACTCTGGCTCGCGCCCCGACGCTAGCGGGTCGGGTCGGCCTTCTCGTCGTCCTCGAACCGCTGCGCGAGCATCGTGCCGGGCTTGACGGTGAGCATCGAGCGCAGCAGCGATCGGCGCAGCGTGCCGCTCGGAGCGACATCGCGCGCCCGCAGCAGCTCGCGGGTGCGCGGGTCGCGCAGCTCGAAGCCCGCGAAGTCGTACATCGTCGAATAGCCGGCCGCCCGCTCGCGCTTGGCGACGGCGAGGGACTGCAGGCTGAAGTACGTCGAGAGCAGCCCGGGCGCGACCATCAGCACCGCGACGGTGACGACGACGGGCGTGCCGGTCGCGCCGAACAGCCACGGCACGAGACCGAGCACGAGACCCGCGACGATGCCCAGTCCGGCGACGCGCGCCCAGACGTCGTACTGCCCGGCGGTGGGGCCGGTCACCAGGTCGGTGTCGCTCGGCTCGGCATCGTGGGGTGCCGCCGTCGGACCGGTGTCGCTCATGGATGTCGCCGTCGGCTCAGTAGAGCAGCATCGTGAGGCGGCGGCGGGCGGCGATCACGCGCGGATCCTCGGCGCCCGCGATCTCGAAGTACTCGAGCAGTCGCGTGCGCACGGCGGTGCGACCTGCCGCGTCGAGGGCGGGGAAGAGATCGAGCAGGCGACCGAAGGCATCCTCGAGGTGGCCGCCCGAGACATCCAGGTCGGCAACCGCAAGCTGGGCGTCGACGTCGTCGGGGCGTGCCGCGGCGGCCGAGCGCACCCCCTCGGCGGTGGCGCCGTCGAGTCGCGCGAGCAGGGACACCTGAGCGAGGCCGGCCACCGCGAGGGCGTCCCGCGGGTTCTGGGCGATCGCCGTCTCGTACGCCGTGATCGCGGCGGCGAAGTCGCCCCGGGTGATCGCGTCGTAGGCCTCCTGGTGCAGGGGCGGCAGTGGCTCCTCCACCGGCTCGGCCGGCTCGGCGCCCTCGGCGGCGAGCGCCCCCGTCACGCCCTGCTGGGCGGCGAGCTGCAGCACCTGATCGAAGACCTGACGCACGTCCGGCTCCGGCGGCATGCCGGCGAAGAGCTGCACCGGTCGGCCTCCGACGACCGCGGCGACCGTGGGCACCTCCTGCACCTGGAAGGCCTGCACGAGCTGCGGGTTGAGTCCGCCGTCGATCGTCACGAGGGCCAGTCGCCCGCCGTACTGCTCGATGAGCGGGCCGAGCGCGGAGACGATGCCCTGACCGTAGAACTCGACGATGACCGGGACCGTCATCGAGAGCTCGAGCACCTGGCTGAAGGTCGCGTCACTCGCGTCGCGCACGAGCCCGCCCGTGGGGGCGGAACCGCCCGCGGGGGCCGCCGGTCGAACGAGGGACGACAGGTCGACCGCACCGCGAAGGTTCGCGCCGGTCACAGGGGCGTTGCTCATGGGATCTCCGTTGCGCTGACCAGGCCCTGGCTGTAGCCCAGCAGGATGATCTTGCCATCACTTCCGGCCGGCGGGATGTAGAACATCAGCTGCTCGGCGTAGGTGGCGACGACCCCCTTGGTGCTGACCGCGAGGCCCGAGAGCGCCTTGATCTGACCGGTCGGGTTCACCGCGGCGCCCGCTTCGATCGGGCGCACCGTGGTGGTCTCGTTGAGCTGCACCGCGACGATCGCCCCCGCGTCGTTGGTCGCCAGGGCGATCGGCTCCGCGGCTCCCAGATCGAAGCCGAACTCGAGGCTCGCCGTCGCCGGCAGGCTCGCCCGCTGGGCCGCCTTGGAGTCGACGCCGACCGCGACCCGCAGACTGTCGCCCTCGGACTGGAAGAGCAGGTACGAGTCGCTCTCGACGTCCTGCGCGAGGATGTCGCCGTACGCGAGCGCCGCCTCCGTCGGTGAGAGAAGGAACAGGCCGGCATCACTGCTGAGCCGCGCCGCGCCCACGCTCGCCGGAGCCACATCGGGGAGCACGATCGAGGGCTCGAGCGTGATCGCGTAGCTCACCTTGTAGTTGGATCGCGGGTCCTCCTGCTGAAGGAAGAGGGCGACCGGGGCGACCGTCGCATCCTCCTCGTTCTGCACGATCGCGAGCACGGTGCGCGGCCACGACTCGGTCTGCTCGGGCAGCACGAGCTGCACCGGCCCGGCGGGGATGGCCTGCAGGGCCGGAACGGCCCCGTCGGCCCCGCGGATGACGTAGTTGGCGGTGCGCAGCTCGAGCGCCGCACCGGTGAAGCGTGTCTCGAGCAGGGCGGTGTCGCGGGCGGCATCCGCCTCGGTCACGACGGCGCTGATCGACGCGACGATGCGCTCGACCTGTCGCACCGTGACGGCGGGCGGCGGCAGCTGGGCGGCACCCGGAGCCTCGGTCGCGCTCGGGGTGGGCGTCGGATCGGCGCCCAAGGCGGGCCAGAAGTCGGCCGTGCAGCCGGAGAGGGCGAGCGTGGCGACGAGCACGACGGGGGCGATGACCCGGGCGCTGCGGCGTCCGCCCTTGGTCGCGGCGGCATCCACGGGCTGGCGGCCCTTGCGCTTGGGCTTGTAGACCGGCTGGCGAGGAACCTTGGGCATCTTGCGGCGCGGACCGCGGGCGACCCGCATGTGGTTGGTGGCCCAGAGCAGCAGCCCGAGGCCGAGGAGGAGCACGAGCGCTCCGCCGACGATGAGAGGACCGGCCCACGGCGTGGAGTTGTCGAGAGGCCACGACAGCGACAGGTCGCTCGGCGCGGGCTCGATGCCGTCGGCGGCGATGATGACCGACACGCTCTCGGGAACGTTGATCGTCATGCGCAGCTCGTCGTCCTTGACGAAGTCGTCGAGCCACAGGTCGGAGCCGTTGGGGTCGGGGATCTCGGTCTCGGTGCCGGCGACGACCTCGCTGACCAGTTCGCCGGTCTCGGTGTCGACGGTCACGAGGGTGTGCTGGGTGTCGCCGATCCAGGCGAGAACGTCGCTCGTGCGGCCGTAAGCGGCGAACACCGGGCCGTCACTCTGCGCGAGAACGGTCTGCGAGCCCTCGAAGGCGTTGAGCGCGGCGCCGTCGATGACCATGACCGGGGCGGTCGAGTCGATCGTCGCGCTGAGCGAGACCGCGTCGGGGGCGCGGAGGAAGGTGCGCTGCGCGATCCCGGTGAGGATCATGCCGGCGGCGACAACGAACGCGATGATGGCGAAGACGAATCGCACGGGGAATCACTCCTTTCGTGCTGCCCGGGCTCGACCTGACGTCGAGCCTCCCTCCGCCGCCGGGTAAGGCGGATGCTCGCACCAGGGGCGAGAGGAGCGGCTCCCGGACACACGCGGGAGTAGCAGCAACAAAGACGTTCAAGAATAGCGGATGGGTCATGAGCGTTCCTAACGGCGCTCTGGGAATGGGCTGGGAAAGCACCGCACGCCCGCCGCACGGCGGCGGCCGTCGGCGCCGTGTCGCTGCTGCCCCCATCCCACTAAACTCGTCAGGGTTCCCCCCCACTCGATCCCTTCCAAGGAGACGCCATGGCTGCTGACGACACCGACTTCGGCACCGAGATGCGCGGCTACAAGAAGGATGAGGTCGACCGGGCCCTGCAGCAGCTGCGGGCCGAGCTCATCAAGGCGAACACCGACCGCGCGGAGGCTGCCAAGGAGGTCAAGCGCCTTCTCGCCGTCAACGAGGATCTGCAGGCCGAGCTCGACGAGACCGGCAGCCCGACCTACGCCGGGCTCGGCACCAAGCTCGAGAACACGCTGCGCGTCGCCGAGGAGCAGTCGACGCGTCTGATCGCCCAGGCCGATATCGACGCCGAGAACCTGCGGTCATCGACCATGGCCGAACTGCAGAAGCTGCGGGAGGAGACGACCGAGACCGCCCAGCGCACCGTCAGCGAGGCCACCTCCCGAGCGGAGACCCTCATCGCCGACGCCACCCGCGAGGCCAACGAGACCCTCGCCCGCGCACGCGCGAAGGCGCTCGCCCTCGTGCAGGATGCAGAGCGCGAGGCCGCCGCGGCGAAGGGCGCCGTCACCGCCGAAGCCGCCGAGCTGCGATCCACCGCCACCCGCGAGGCCGCCGCCCTGACCGCGGCCGCCGAGCGCGAGGTGACCCAGCTGCGGGCCGACGCCGCGCGCGAGGTCGCCGAGGCCCGGGAGCTGGCTGCCCAGCTGGCTCGGGATGCCGAACTGGGGCGCGCCAACTACGAGAACGAGAACGCCCGCCTGCGCTCCGAGCTCGCCCGCGACATCGAGCAGGGACGCACCGACCTCGCTCGCGAGCTGGAGACCGGCCGCGCCGAGCTCGAGGCCGAGATCACGACCGCGCGCGAGAAGCTCGCTCACGACACCGCCGTCGCCGAGGAGAAGCTCGCCAACGACACCGCGGCGGCCTTCGAGAAGCTGCGCAACGACACCGAGGCCGCCCGCGCGAAGCAGGAGGCCGAGAGCCGCGCCGCCCAGGCCGCGCTGACGAGCGAGGCCGAGTCGATCCGCGCCGCCCTCGCCGCGGAGACCGCCGAGGCCCGCGCCGCCGTGGAGGCCGAGACCACCGCCGCCCGCGAGGCGCTCGAGATCGAGACCACGACCGCCCGTCAGGCCCTCGCCAACGAGACGGCCAGTGCTCGACAGGCCCTGGAGCACGAGGTCACGACCGCACGGCGTGAGCTCGAGGCCGAGATCTCGAGCGCCCGCCGCGCCCTCGAAACCGACACCGCGGCGGCCCAGCAGCAGTTGGATGCCGAGACCACCCGGGCGCGCAACGAGCTCACGGCCCAGACCGCGCAGGCCCAGGCCGCGCTCAACGCCGAGATCGCGGAGAAGCAGGCCGCACTCAACGCCGAGATCGCCGAGAAGCGTGCCGCTCTCGAGGCCGAGGTCGCCGAGACCACCGCCCGCCTCGCCGCCGACGTCGAGAAGCAGACGACCGACCTCGCCCGTGACATCGAGCGTCGCCGCGCCGAACTGGCGACCGAGACGGAGACCGTGCGCGCCTCGCTCGCGCACCAGAGCGACGAGACCCGCACGACGCTCGCCCGCGAGGCCGAGGAGGCGCGGGCCGCCCTCGAGGTGCAGCTGGCCGAGCGTCGGGACGCTGCCGAGAAGGAGTTCCTGGCCCGCCACCGCGAGGCGACAGCGCAGACCCAGACCTACCTCGACGAGGCGCAGGTGCAGCTCGCCGAGGCGAGCCGTCAGGCCGCCGTCGCCCGGGAGGAGGCCGAGCGACTCGACTCGACGTCGAAGGCCGAGGCCCGCGCCGTGCGCGAGCAGGCCGACGCCCACGCCCGCCAGGTCACCAGTTCGGCCGAGGCCCGCGCGAAGGCGCTTCTCGACGACGCGGAGCGCCGCAGCGCCGCCCTCGTGTCGGAGGCGGAGGAGCGTCTGGCGAAGATTAGGATCGAGCGCGAGACCGTGGCCGGCTACCTCGAGAACCTTCGCGGGGTGCTTCAGGAGGCCGAGAAGGTCGCGTCAGACCAGTAGTTCCCTGCCGACACAGACCCCCTCCCGACCAGCCAGGAGTCCGCGTGAAGATCCACAACCCGTTTCTGATCGGCCTCCTCGGCGGTCTCGGCGTCATCCTCGCGATCGGCATCGGGGCGACGATCGGGTCGCTCGCGACGATCCTCACCTACGTCGGAGCGGCGCTCTTCCTGGCCCTCGGACTCGACCCGGTGGTGAGCTGGCTCGAACGCCGCAAGTTCCCGCGGCCGTTGGCGATCGTCACGGTGCTCGTCGCGGTACTCGCCGTGTTCGCCGGGCTGATCCTCGCGATCATCCCCGTGATCATCGCGCAGGTCAACAATGCTGTCGACACCGTGCCGCGCCTCGTGCAGGCCTTCAACGACGGCACGGTGCGCTCGTGGATCGAGACGACCTTCCCGTGGCTGACGGTGGACGACATCCTCACCGGGATCACGGACTGGGCGAAGACCCTCGATGTGACTAGCATCGGCGGCGGGGTGCTCACCGTCGGCATCGGCATCGCGACCGGCGTGACGGGCGCGGTCATCGTGCTGATCCTGATGATCTACTTCATCGCCTCGCTGAGCAACCTCAAGCGCGGCCTCTACCGTCTCGTGCCGGCGTCGAAGCGGGCCAAGTTCGTCGACCTCGCCGAGCAGACCAGCACCGCGGTGGGGCGCTTCGTCAGCGGGCAGTTCCTGCTCGCCCTCGTCAACGGTGTGGCCTCGTTCATCTTCCTGACCCTGATCTTCCCGCTGTTCGGCATTCAGGTGAGCTACTCGGCGCTGTTCGCGTTCATCGCCTTCCTCGGCTCGCTCATCCCTCTCGTCGGAACGATCTCCGGCTCGGTCATCATCACGCTGCTCGTGCTGCTCTTCGACGGCGCGCCCGCGGTCATCGTCGTCGGGGTCTACTACCTCATCTACATGCAGGTCGAGGCGTATGTGCTCAACCCGCGCATCATGGCGCAGGCCGTGAAGATCCCGGGCGCCGTCGTCGTGATCGCGGCCCTCGCGGGGGGACCGCTGCTGGGCATTCTCGGAGCACTCATCGCCATCCCGGTCGCCGCGGCGATCCTGCTGATCATCAACCAGGTGTTCGTGCCGCGGCAGGAAGAGCTGTAGCGGAGCGCGGCGCAGGCCTCGGCTCGCGCTGCGTCACGGCCAGGTGCGCGGCAGCGGCAGCACCTCGGGGTTGACCCGGGCCACGACCTCCGTGAGCACGCGATAGGTCTGCTCCTCGCCGACCCACAGGTGCTTGCCGCCCTCGACCGGCACGAACTCGAGCTCGGGCACGGAGGCGAAGCGCTGTTCGGCTTCGGCGGGGCGCAGGTAGTCGTCGAGCTCGGGGATGACAGCGACGAGCCGCCGTCCACTGCCCGCCCACGCCGCGACCTCCTCGGCCGACGTGCGGTGCAGCGGCGGCGAGAGCAGGATGGCGCCCTCGATCGCGTGGCGAAGGCCGTACTTGAGCGCGACCTCGGTGCCGAACGACCAGCCCACGATCCACGGATGCGGCAGCGCGCGCTCGGCGACGAAACGCATCGCGGCGTCGAGGTCGTGAGCCTCGTCATCCCCGTGGCCGAAGACGCCCTCGGAGGTGCCGCGTGGCGAGCTCACGCCGCGAAAGTTGAAGCGCAGCACTGCGACGTCGGCGAGCGCGGGCAGCCGGGCCGCCGCCTTGCGGATGATGTGCGAGTCCATGAAGCCCCCCGCGGTCGGCAGCGGGTGCAGCGTCACGAGCGTCGCGACCGGAGCCGCCGTCTCGGGCACGGCGAGCTCACCGACGAGGGTGAGGCCGTCATCGGTGTGCAGCTCGATGTTCTCGCGCCGCGCGGGCAGTACGGTGCCGCCGCGGATCTCGTGGGCGTGGGTCATGGGCGGATCCTCCAGCAGTGCACGTGCCAGTGGCGACGACCGGCGAGATCATCGGCTTCGCCCATGATGCCGTCGGCGCGCCAGGCGACGGTGTGGGCGGTGCCCGGAGCGACCTCGAGGCGGCACCCGGGACACAGGTAGACCTTCTGGGCGCTCGAGGCCGAGACGGGCTGCACGTTCCAGAGCCCGTCGCGCTTGTCTTCGGTGCGCGCACGGCCGAGCAGGGCGCGAGACAGGTCGAGCTCGGGGATGTCGTCGTCGCGCCGCCCACGAGGACGGTTGGAGCGAGGCATGCGTTCCAGTCTAGGAGGCGAGGCCGATGCGTCGCCTGACCGCCCTAGTACCAGCCGACCTCTTCGGAGTGCGCCCACGCGCCGCACGGCGACTGGTAGCGGGCCTGGATGTAGCCGAGGCCCCACGTGATCTGGGTCGCCGGGTTCGTCGCCCAGTCGGGGCCGGCGGAGGCCATCTTGTCGCCCGGCAGGGACTGCGGGATTCCGTAGGCCCCACTCGACTTGTTGTGGGCGTAGACGTTCCACCCCGACTCGCGGTTCCACAGCGCGACGAGGCAGCTGAACTCGTCGAGGCCCCAGCCGCGAGCCTGCGCCATCTCCCACGCGATGCCCTGCGCGGTACCGGCATCCGGAACCCCGACGGCCGGAGCGACCGGGGCGAGCTGGATCTCGGAGACCTCGAAGGCGTCCCGCGACGCCCCGTGCGTGTAGTCGGCGCTCGCCTGAAAGGTCTGGGTCTCGCCGCGCTCACCGGGGGTGACCGCGAACGTCGCCGAGGTCGAGGGCGGTGGGGCGAGGGAGACCGCGAAGAAGGCGAAGGTCACGAAGATCGCGAAGGCGGGCAGCGACCACGGAGCGCGCACGTGGCGACCACTGATGTCGCCGCCCTCGCTCTTCAGCTGGGCGCGCATCTCCTGCGCACGCGAAAAGGTCCCCACAAGCACCCGATTTTAGCCGACGAGGCTGTCAAAAGCCTCCCGATCACGCGGGGCGTCAGCGGCGCGTGGTCCGTGCCGCGGTGACGAGGTGACGCGCGGTCAGCGCACCGCGAGCATGACGTCGATGACGGCATCCAGCAGCAGGTCGACCTGGGTCTCGTTGTAGCCGCGGCGACGCGTGCGGAACACCACGGTGCGCACCTGGTCGACGCTCATCGGCTTGCCGCTCTGGAAGTAGGCCGTGAGACGGGCCGCGAAGGCATCGACGTCCTTCGGGTCATAGCCCAGGGTGAGGGCTCCGACGCGACTGAAGCGGCGACCCGCCGGGCGGGCGAGGCGGTTGAGGATCTCCTGAGCGGAGCCGCGCGCCCGGGCGTACCAGGCGGCATCCCCCGCCTGCGCGATGGCACGCTCGCGCTCGCGCACCGCGAAGGCGTCTTCGAGGCGCTCGAGAGCGGCATCCACATGGCTGGGCGAGTAGCCGCCCTTCTGCATCGCGAAGGCGGTGTGACGGATCGAGGCAGCCGAGACGACGGTGACGTCGGGGCGATCCGAGGTGTAGGCGCGACGCGCCTCCTCGAGGAAGTCCTCGACCTGCTCCACGTTGTAGCCGGGCTGCGACTTGCGGCTGCGCGGGAAAGTTGTGCTCACCGCTCCATCTTGCCCTACTCGGCGGGGCGGTTCCTGACGCGGCTAGGTGAAGATCAGGAAGAGCGCGTAGGCGGCCGCGGCGCTGAGCAGCGACGAGTCGACCCGATCGAGGAAGCCGCCGTGGCCGGGCAACCACGTCGAGATGTCCTTGATGCCGAGGTCGCGCTTGATGAGCGACTCGGCGAGGTCGCCCGCGGTGGCGGTGCCGACGATCGTGACGCCGAGGATGAGCCCGACCCACCACGGCTGCTGCAGCATGAAGATGGCCACGAGGATGCCCGCGATGATCGCCGCGGCCGCCGAGCCGGCGAAGCCCTCCCAGGTCTTCTTGGGGCTGATGAGCGGAGCCATCGGATGCTTGCCGAACGACAACCCGGTGGCGTAGGCCCCGACATCCACCGAGACGACGACGATGAGGAACGCGAGGGTCCACCACTGGCCGCCGGGCTGCGCAGTGAGCAGCACCGTGAAGCCGCCGAGGAAGGCGACGTAGGCCATGATGAGGGCACCCGCCCCGATGTCTTTGAGCAGGTCGAGCGGGCCGACCCGCAGCCGCGGCACGGCGAACTCGGCGATGCGCCACAGCGCGATCACGCCGACCCCGGCGAGCGTCACGTACCAGTGCCCCTCGGCGAGCCAGTAGAACGAGGCCGGCACCACCGCGAGCGCGGCGACGACGGTGGGCAGGCGCGGCACGTCACGGCCGGCGAACCTCAGCGCGCTCGCGAGCTCGTAGGAGGTGAAGCCGATGAGCGCGGCGGCGAAGAGCATGTAGAGCTCTTTGATGACGATGAGGCTGAAGAGCAGCGCCGCACCGAGCAGCAGCCCGACCAG
>CALRZA010000025.1:0-12050 GCA_943372535.1 Auritidibacter sp. Marseille-P8566 | reverse complement strand
CGCTTCCAGATCGGTGTGCTCACCGCCACGGCCTGGGACACCGAGACCGACATCGTGCTCGCCCCCGAGGCGCGCGCCGCACTCGATCTGGCCATCCGCGAGCTGGATGCCCTCGGCCACGGCTTCGACGACGCGCGCCTGCCGGACCTCGCCGTGTACCCGGAGGCGTTCCGCACGCTGTGGCAGGCGGGGGCGGCGGCGATCCCGCTCGATGACGCGCAGCTGGAGCGCGTGGAACCCCTGACGCGGTGGCTCGTCGAGCGCGGACGCGCGCTCGACGCCCGGCGGCTCGTGACCGCGCTGGCGGAGTTGAGCGGGGTGGAGCGCCGCGTCATCCACTCGTTCTCGGGCTTCGATGCCGTGCTCACCCCGGCGCTCGCGCAGACGCCTCGGCCGCTCGGCTGGTTCGATGCCGAGGATGGCGAGCGCAACTTCACGCAGCAGGTGCAGTTCACGCCCTACACGTCGATCGCCAACGTCGCCGGGCTGCCCGCGATCACCCTGCCGGTCTGGCACGAGGGCGACCTGCCGATGGGCGTGCAGCTCATCGGTCGCCCGGGCGGAGAGCATGTGCTGCTCTCGATCGGCGCGCAGCTGGAGCGGCGCCTGCGGTGGCACCGGCGGCATCCGGGGATGTGGTGATGGGGGCGTTTGCTAACCCGCCGGCACCGCCGCGAGCATCTCGTCGATCACGCTGAGGTTGCTCGCGACGAACCAGCGGCCCTCTTCGACGAGCACGAACTTGAAGGCGTTGCCGTCGGTCGCGCTCGTGTAGAGGGTGCCGGTGTCGGCGGGGGAGGCCACGTAGTCGTCGGCGACGAGGGCGGCGATCGCGGCATCCGCTTGGTCGGCCGGGAGGAGCGAGTAGCCGTAGGCGAGCACGACCTCGAATCCGCCCGAGAACGGGCAGATCGTGCCGCCGAAGTCGTCGAACAGCACGAGCGGGCTCGGCTCGGGGGCTGCGCGCAGCTTGGCGAAGAAGTCGGCCGGCGCATAGAGCGGAGTGCCCGCGGCGATGATCTCGTCGTAGCGTTCCGCGGGGATGATCGTGTCGCACGCGATGACGAACGGCTCCGTCGGCTCGGCGGGTGCGGTCTCGGTGGGGACGGGTTCCACCGTCGGCGCCACAGCAGAGGGCTCGGTCACGGGCTCGGCCGTCGGCGCGCACCCGCTCAGCGCGAGGGCGGCGAGAACGGCCACCGTCATCCCGAGCTGAAACCGACGCATTGTCATGTCCTCAGTGTACCCCGCGCGGAGACGTCAGGCGATGCCCACCCGACGCGCCGACTCCTCCCACAAGCGAGAGGCCGCCCCGGGCTCCCGCGCACTGCGATGAACCCGCCCGAACGGCACGAGCCGATCGAAGTAGGTGCCGCTCGGCACTCCGACGTCGGGCACGGTCGCGAGGTGCACGAGCGGGGCGGCTCCCTCGGCGGCAGTGAGTCCCAGCCGCCCACCCGACACGCGGTTGCCCAGGCGCACGATGGCGGCATCCGCCCCGAAGCCGGTCGCGACGTACCCCGGGTGGAAGGCGTAGGCCTCGAGGCCCGTGCGCCGCGCGAGCTCCTCGGTGAACAGGATCGTCGCGATCTTGCTCACGCCGTACGCCCGCCAGCCGCCCAGCCACGGGCGCCGCCGCCAGTCGAGGTCGTCGAGGTGGATGGGGGCGAACGTGTTCGCGACGCTCGCGGTGCCGATCACCCGGGCCTCGCTCGCGGTGAGCAGCGGCTGCAGCAGATTCGTCAGCAAGAACGGCGCGAGGTGGTTGTGCTGCATCGTGCGCTCGAAGCCGTCAGCCGAGTCGCCGCGCTTCGAGATCAGCCCGCCCGCGTTGTTGGCGAGCACGTCGATGCGCTCGAACCGCGTCGTCAGCGTCGCGGCGAGGGCGCGCACGTCGTCGAGCCGGTCGTAGTCGGCGAGGAAGGGCTCGCCGCCGATGCGCTCGGCGACCGCGCGCGTGCGCTCGGGGTTGCGCCCGACGACCGCGACGGTCCAGCCCTGCTCGGCGAGGGTCGCGGCCGCGCTGGCTCCGATGCCCGAGCTCGCTCCCGTGATGACGGCGACCTTGCTCACACGTACCCACCCTTCTTGAGGCCCGCTTCGATCTCGAAGCGATTGCGCCGGCCGTCCTGGCCCGCGGCGAGATACAGCGGAATGAACGCGAGGCCGTAGCGCTTCCACTGAGCCCGGTGCACGGCTTCGTGCTCGAGGATGTTCGGCGTGATGTTCGAGTTGGTGAGGTAGACCGCACCGATCGTCGTGCCACCGCGGCCGAACGCCCAGCGCGGGAGCCCGCGCGCCACGATGACGCCGCCCTCGCGTCGCAGCCGGAACCCGCTGAGGATCGCCCCCCAGAACAGCCCCACCCCGGTCGCGAACCAGTAGCCCGGTCGCGCGACCACGGGATGCAGCATGACGGCCCGCACCCACCGCACCCGGGCCAGGCGCTCGACGGCTCGCTTCACGCGGTCGGCCGCCCGTAGGTCTCGAGCAGGCGCAGCCAGATCTCGTTCATCGTCGGGTAGGCCGGCACCGCGTGCCACAGGCGCGTCAACGGCACCTCACCCACGATCGCGATCGTGGCGGCGTGCACGAGCTCGGCGACATCCTGACCCACGAAGGTTGCGCCGATCACGACGCCGCGCTCCTCGTCGACGACCATGCGGGCGCGGCCCGAGTAGTCGTCGGCCTGCAGGCTCGCGCCTGCGACATAGCCGATTTCATAGTCGACAACGCGGATGTCGTAGCCCGCCTTGCGCGCCTCGTCCGACGTGAGCCCCACCGACGCCACCTCGGGGTCGGCGAACGTCACCTGCGGCACGCTCGCGTGATCGGCGGTGGCGACGTGGATGCCCCAGGGCGCGTCATCCACGACCCCACCGGTCGCGCGCGCGGCGATCACGTCACCCGCTGCCCGCGCCTGGTACTTGCCCTGATGGGTCAGCAGGGCGCGGTGGTTCACGTCGCCGACGGCATAGAGCCAATCGAAGCCCGGGACGCACAGGGTGTCGTCGACGTCGATCCAGTCGCCGGGGGTGAGTCCGACAGTGTCGAGGCCGAGCTGCATCGTGCGGGGCTGGCGGCCCGTGGCCACGAGCAGCTCGTCGACGAGCACCTCGTCGTCGCCGACGCGGATCGTGACACCGTAGGCGCCGCGATCGACGCGGTCGGGGGAGGCGTGGCGCACCGTGACGCCGAGTTCGGTGAGTCCGGCCTCGACGAGTTCGCCCGCGAAGTCCTCCATGCCTCGCAGAAGACCGCTGCGGGCGAAGACGGTCACGCTCGAGCCGAGGCTCGCATACGCGGTGGCCATCTCGACGGCGACGACTCCGCCGCCGATGATGCCGAACCGGGCCGGGATCGCCTTCACGCTCGTCGCTTCCCGCGGTGTCCACGGCCGAGCGTCGAGCAGGCCCGGAATGTCGGGCAGAACGGGGTCGGAGCCCGTGCTCACGACCACCGCGTGGCGGGCCTCGAGCTCGCGCACCGAGCCGTCCGGGGCAGTGACGGTGACGCGCTTCTCGCCCGACAGTCGCCCGTGACCGCGCACGACGTCGATGCCCGCGCCCTCGGCCCAGCCGACCTGGCTCGCGTC
Organism: Auritidibacter sp. Marseille-P8566; assembly: GCA_943372535.1. Classification (GTDB taxonomy): domain Bacteria; phylum Actinomycetota; class Actinomycetes; order Actinomycetales; family Microbacteriaceae; genus Rhodoglobus. The sequence goes on along the minus strand of CALRZA010000025.1, from coordinate 8,455 downwards.
ATCCCAGTCGTGGGTGAAGCTCGTGCGGCGGGCCAGCACGGCCGCGACATCGAGGTCGCCGGTGATCGCCTCGCGGGCTCCCGCGAGACGGCGCGCCGCCTGCAGAGCGAGGCCGCTGCGGATCAATGCCTTGGAGGGCATACAGGCCCAGTACGAGCACTCGCCGCCGACGAGCTCGCTCTCGATGAGCACGGCCGTGAGGCCGCCCTGCACGGCCCGGTCGGCCACGTTCTCGCCGACGGCGCCGGCGCCGATCACGATGACATCCCAGGTCTCGGTCATGGCGGTCACTTTCCGGTGAACTCGGCAGTGGTGCGGGAGAGGAACGACTGCATGCCGATGCGCACGTCGTCGGTGGCGGCGAGGCGCACGAGCTCGGGCTGCAGCGCGGCGGCCGCCGCGGCATCCCCCTCGCGCACCGCGAGCAGTGCATTGGCCAGGCTCGCCTGCACGGCGAGAGGCGCCTGGGCCGCGATGGTGCGGGCGAGGGCGAGTCCGCGCTCGAACTGCTCGCCGTGCTGCACGACCTCCTGCACGAGGCCGATGCGCAGCGCCTCGGCCGCGTCGAACCTGTCGCCGGTGAGGATCCAGCGCATCGCGTTGCCCCACCCGACGGCACGCGGCAGGCGGATCGTCGCCCCGCCGAACGGCAGGATCCCGCGGGCCACCTCGATCTGACCGAACACCGTCGAGTCGGCGGCGACCGCGATGTCGCTCGCGAGAATCAGCTCGATGCCGAGCGTGAGGCACGTGCCCTGCACCGCGATGACGACGGGCTTGGTGCGCACGGGACCGGCGACCTGCCACGGGTTGATGCCGCCCTCGGGCACCATGTCGAGCCCCTCGGGGCCGATGCGGGGGGCGACGTCAGCGAGGTCGAGCCCGCCCGTGAAGTGCTCGCCGTGGGCGAAGACGAACCCGACCCGCAGCTCGGGGTCGCGTTCCAGCTCGCCGTAGGCGAGCGCGAGTTCCTCGAGCAGCCGCAGGTCGGCGGCGTTGCGCTTGTCGGCGCGGTTGAAGCCCATCAGCAGCACGTGGCCCTGCTTCTCGACCGTGATGCGGGGGCTGGCGTCGGTGGTGGCGTCGTCCGTGCTCATGGCGTCCAGCCTAGGCGGGCGACACCGAGGCGAGGCCGGGAAATGTCAGTGAGTGGCGGTCAGTGCCGCGACGAGACGCAGGATCGTGGGCATGTCCTCGACCGCGTCGGCGGGCGATTCCGGCGCGAACTCCGTGATTCCCGCGCCCGCGAGGTCGAACCGCGACGTGAGGGCGCGCACGGCCGCCACGAGGTCGGCCGCGGGCATCCCGAACGGCTGAGGCGAGCCGACGCCCGCGAAGTCGGCGGGATCGATGACGTCGACGTCGATGTGGATGTAGACCCGAGTCGCCCCGGTCTGCTCGACAGCACTGACGACGTCCTGCGCCCACGACTCCGGCGTCTCGATCACCCGGATCGGGCTCGTCGCGAGGTACTCGTCCTCCCCGGGATCGAACGATCGGGCTCCCACGAGCACGACACGCGCCGGGTCGAGCGGCGACGCGGGCCCGAGCGCCTCGGGACCGTCGCCGAGCAGCGTGCGCAGCACCATGCCCGTGAAGGCGCCCGACGGGCTGGTCTCGGGCGTATTGAGATCGGGATGCGCGTCGAACCACACGATCGCCACGTCATCCGCGGCGACATGCGCGATCGCAGCCAGCTCCACGCCGCAGTCGCCGCCGATCGTGATCGCGGGGCCGGTGCCGGCGGCGAGCGCCTCTGCGAGCCGGTCGCGCACGAGGGCGATCGAGCTAAGCCGGTGCACCGAAGTGCCTTGGGCGTCCCCGGCCTCGAGAGGCACGTCGACGATCGTCGTGGATGCCGCCGGCAGATCCCCGCGGATCGCCTCGGCCCCATCCACAAGCCGCATCGCCCGCGCAGAACTGGACCCCTGCCACTGAGGCACGACGATGAATCGACTCGACATGGCCCAACCCTAACGCCCCCGTCGCGTTCGCAACGGGGGCGTTAGACCTACGGTGTCGAGCTCGTCAGGAGGTGATGGCCTGCTGCGCTCCGCCGGCCTTGAGGGCCGCGAGACGGGCTTCGACCTCGGTCTGCTTGTCGAGGTCGTCGAGGCTCTCGAACTGGGCGTCGAGAGTCGAGGCCGCGATCTCCTGCTGGCCGAGAACCTTGGCCTCTTCGCGGCGGATCTTGTCTTCGAAGCGGCTGATCTCGCTCGTCGGGTCGAGGAGGTCGATCGACTTGACCGCGTCGATGACCTGCGACTGCGCGGCGGCCGACTTGGAGCGGGCGACGAGCTCGTCGCGCTTGGCGGTGAGCTCCGAGAGCTTGGCGCGCATGCCGTCGAGGCCGTTCTTGAGCTGGTCGACGACGGTCGTCTGCGACGCGATGGTCGGCTCGACGGCCTTGGCCTCGTTCTCGGCCGAGACCTGCTTGCCGAGGGCGACCTTGGCCAGGTTGTCGAACTTGTCGGCGTCGGCGGCGTTGCCCGCGGCGCGCAGCTCGTCGGCCTTGCTGCTGGCGGCGAGGGCCTTGCGGCCCCAGTCACCCGCGGCGGCGATGTCTTCGGCGTGGTCCTGCTCCATGAGGCGCAGGTTGCCGATCGTCTGGGCGACGGCGCTCTCGGCCTCGGCGATCGAGTTCGTGTAGTCGCGAACGAGCTGGTCGAGGAGCAGCTGAGGGTCCTCGGCCTGGTCGATCAGGGCGTTGATGTTCGCCTTGAGAAGCTGGGTAATGCGTCCGAGGATCGACTGCTTGGCCATGTGCCGTGCCTTTCGTTGGGTCTGATGACTGGTTAGAACCTACCGCCGCGGCTGCGGCCCCCACCACTGCTGCCGCGTGAACTTCGTGAACTGCGCGAGCTGCCGCCGAACGATCCCGAACGGGTGCTGCGCGACCCGCCGCTGAAGCCGCCGAACCCACCGGAGCTTCCGCCGCCCGACCAGCCCGACCGGCTCGAGCCGCCGCCGGAGATGAGTCCGCCGACGATGCCGCCGAGCAGCCCGCCCAGGTCGGCGCCATCGGAGCCCCGCGACCAGGACGGCGAGTTGTAGTTCTCGCGGGATGCCGCGACCCGCACGTCGCTCTCCGCGAGCTGGAATGCGCTCAGGCCGAGCTGGTTGGCCTGGCGGGCCTCCTCGAGGGCGGCGACGGGGTCGCTCGCCGACAGCGCGACGGCCTGATCGAGGCGGCGCTGGGCCTCGGCCAGGCGGGTGCGGGCGCTCTCGCCGATGCCGCCGCGGCGGGTGGTGATGAACTCCATCGTGCTCGTGAGCTGGGCGCGCGCGCCGGTGATCGCGCCGTCGAGCTGGGATGCCGCTTTCGCGACCGCCTGCTGCTGGTCGCGCACCCCCGTGAAGACCTGCTCGAGCGCCGCGTTCGCGGTGCTCAGGCTCGTGAGCGCGGCGACCGGGTCGTCCGTCGCCTTCGTCGCTGCCGCGAGGGCGGCGCTTGCCGCATCGATCGCCGGCGTCAGCGACGGGTCGCTCGGCAGCGCCTTCGCCGCCGCGATGTCGCCGGTCGTGTCGGCGATCGCCGCGGTCAACGCGGTGCTCGCCTCGGCGAGGTTCGCGCCGAGCGAGTCGATCGCATCGAAGAGCTGCACCGCCTGCCCCACGCTGGCCTGCGCCGTGCGCACGGCGATCGCGGCCTCGCTCGGCGTGCCGCCGGCGATCGCCTTCTCGGCGGACTCCGCGGCGGCCTCGGCGAAGTCGAGGAGCTTCGCCGCCTGCGCGGGATTCTCCGCCACCGACGCAAGGGCGTGGGCCGCGTAGGTCGAGCGCAGAGTCGTGAGGGTAGCCTCAGCGGTGGTCGCCCGAGTTTGCGCGGCGGCGGTCTGCTCGACGACCGTGGCGAGGGCCGCGGGGGCGTTCTTCTCGAGCTCGCGCAGGGCGTCGAAGGCGTCGGCCTGGGCATCCAGCTCGGCGTCGGCGGCCTCGCACAGCCGGATGATCTCGGTCGTCCACGACCGCGTGTCCGCCTCGGTGTCGGGGTGCGCGTCGTCGAGCTTCTGCTTGATCTGGAAGGCCTGGGCGACCTTCTCCTTCGCACTGGCCAGGGTGAGCGCGAAGTCCTTCGTCGCTCCCTCACCGAACTGCGCGACGGCGAACCCGAGCTCCTGCTCGCTCGTCTTGAGAGAGTCGTCAAGCTGCACGAGCAGGCTGCCCGCCCGCTGGTCGAGCTGCTTCTGGCTCATCTGGTCGGGCTGGGCGGTGACCCGGCCCTCCTTCGAGCGCTTGCGCAGGCGGGAGAACAAAAAGATGCCGCCGCCCACGACGGCCACGCCTCCGACGATGGGAAGGATCGGGATGCCGCCGCCCTCGGTGGTCGGCGTGCTCGGGTCGTTCGGGGTGACCGGGTCTGCGGGGTCGACGGGGGCCGCGCCGCCGCGCGCGGAGGCGGCCATCGACTCGGCGCCGGCGATGGCGGCATCCGCCCACTGGTCGTTGCGCAGCTCGTTCTCGATCGCCGCCTCGGCGTCGGTGAGCTCGGCATCGCTGAGCGGGAAGTCCTGATCGATCGAGAGGGCGTACTGGCGGTCATCGACGGCGACGGCGAGAAGCACGTCATCGACGCCGAGCGAGTTGAGGATCGCCGTGCGATCGGCCCAGTCGACGGCGTCGTCGGCGCCCGTGAAGGTCGAGACGTACACGACGAAGAGCTGGATGTCCGCCTCACTGTAGAGGTCGTCGAGCGCGTCGATGATGCGCGACTCGTCGCCCGCCACCACGCCGACCGTGTCGAGCACGTACGCGCCGCCGAGCTCGACGGGGTCCTCGGCGTGGGCGGCGAGGGCCGGAGCCCCCAGAACCAGACCCGCGACCAGCAGCGCGGTTGCGGCAGCCCAGCGTGATGACATCGTCTCTCCCTCGGTCGAGCAACGAGCCGATTCTACGGGCGCAGCGCGGGCCCGCGTCAGGGCGTGACGCGCAGCACGGTCAGGTCGCTTACGAGCCGCGTCAGCTCGCCCGTCGCGGCATCGGCGACATCCATTGCCGCGGTCAGTGCGTAGTCGCCCGCGGCGAGGGCGGGCAGGTCGGCACGGAACTCCGGCAGGGCGTCGTCCTCCGGCCCACAGCGCACGAGCGTGGCCATCGCGGGCAGTTCGACCGACTGGCCGGGTTCGAGCTCGATCGTCGCGAGCGACAGGATCGTCGGGCCGTTCGTGTGCCACACGACGATGCCGTTCTCGCTCACGGTGATCGCGGGCACCGGGGCGGTGGTGGCGCTCACCGGGGTGGTCCCGACGTTCGTCACACGCACGGTGCCCTCGATCTGCGCCGTGCCAGCGGAAACGCTCGTCGGGAAGATGAGCTCGAGCGCGAGACCCCCCACGACCCCGGTCGGTGCGGCCGCAGGGGCGGCGCAGGCGGCGATCAGGGGCGCGGCAGGGCCACTGAGGGCGGCGTCCTCGCTGGCGGCGCCGCCGTCAGCTGCCCCGCTCTCCGACTCCATCATCACGGCGGAGTCGGACGCCGGTCGGGGGAGGGTCTGCACCCCGATCACGAGCACGCCGGTGAGGGCGAGCGCGCCGACGAGCGTCGTCGCCACCTGACGGGGGCGGCGACGGGCCCGGCTGCGCGCGATCACGCGGTCGAGGTCGATGCCCCCGGCGGTCGGGGTGCGGCCGAGTTCGGCGCGCAGGTCGTCTTCAGAGGGCACGGCCGGCTCCTTCCGGGTCGTCGGCGAGCTGGATCGCGAGCTTGGCGAGGCCGTCGCTGAGGTAGCGCTTGACGGCTCCCGCGCTGATCTCGAGGGTCGCGGCGATGTCGTCGACCTTGAGGTCGTCGTAGTAGCGCAGCACGAGGCAGGCCCGCTCACGAGGGCTGAGGCGCGCGAGCTGGGACTGGAGGTCGATGCGCGACGCCGTGTCGGCATCCGGTGATTCGGTGAGTTCGGGTTCGGCGGTGAGGTGCGCGATGCGGCGCCAGCGGGTGGTGCGGCGACCGGCATCCAGCGCGGTGTTGAGGATCGCGCGGCGCACGTAGGCCTCGGCGCTCGCGATCGAGAAGCCGTTGCGCAGGCGGCCGAAGGTCTTGACCAGGGCGTCCTGCACGAGGTCAGCGGCGTCATCGGGGCGACCCGACACCACGGCGGCGTAACGAGTGAGGGCATCACCGCGCTCACGCACGAGCCGCGTGACCACCTGCTCCCAGGCGGCGGCCGTCGTCTCGCCCTGCACCACGCTCTGCCTCCCGGATCGTGAGCCCACCCTGACGGAGGGGGACCCCGTCAGGACGGTCTCCACGGTAGCGGTGCTCATACTCTTCAAGACGCACCGGCAGGGTGGAACGTTGGGGCGCGGCGAACCTCAGGCGGTGAGGCCGCGCCGCAGGGTGGCCAGTTGGGCGCGCACGGCCGCCGGCACGCGGTCGCCGAAGGAGTCGAAGAACTCTTCGGTCGCGTCCGCCTCGGCAAGCCACGTGTCGCGGTCGATGCGGAACAGTTCGCCCAGATCCTCCGTGCTCAACTCGAGCCCATCGACGTTGAGCCCGCCCTCGACCGGGACGAGACCGACGGGCGTGTCCTTCGCCGCCGCGGTGCCATCGACCCGGTCGAGGATCCATTCCAGAACGCGCGAGTTCTCGCCGAAGCCGGGCCAGATGAAGCGGCCGTCGGCATCCTTGCGGAACCAGTTGACCTGAAAGACGCGCGGCACGCCGCCCGACTGCCTCAGGTCCTGACCCACCGAGAGCCAGTGGCTCCAGTGGTCGGCCATGTTGTAGCCGCAGAACGGCAGCATGGCGAAGGGGTCGCGGCGAAGCTCCCCGAGAGTGCCTTCGGCGGCCGCGGTGCGCTCGGACGAGATCGTGGCGCCCAGGTAGACCCCATGCTCCCAGTCCCGTGCCTCCACCACTAGCGGCACGTTGGTCGCGCGGCGGCCGCCGAAGATGATCGCGTCGATGACGACGCCCTGCGGGTCCTCCCAGTCATCCGAGATGCTCGGGCACTGGCGGGCCGACACAGTGAATCTGGCATTGGGATGCGCGGCGGGACGCCCCGAGGCGGGGGTCCAGTCCTTGCCCTCCCAGTCGGTGAGACGGGATGGCACCTGATCGGTCATCCCCTCCCACCACACGTCGCCGTCTTCGCGGAGGGCGACGTTCGTGAAGATCGTGTGGCCCCAGATCGTCTCCATCGCCGTGGCGTTGGTGGAGTAGCCGGTGCCGGGCGCGACGCCGAAGAAGCCGGCCTCGGGGTTGATGGCGCGAAGCTTGCCGTCCGCGCCCCTGCCGAGCCAGGCGATGTCGTCGCCGATCGTCTCGACCTTCCAGCCCGGGATCGTGGGCTGCATCATCGAGAAGTTGGTCTTGCCGCAGGCGCTCGGGAACGCCGCGGCGACGTGGAAGACGCGGCCCTTCGGGTTGGTCACCTTGACGATGAGCATGTGCTCGGCGAGCCAGCCCTCGTCGCGCGCCATCGCCGAGGCGATCCGCAGCGCGAACGACTTCTTGCCGAGCAGCGCGTTGCCGCCGTAGCCCGAGCCGAACGACCAGATCTCGCGGGTCTCGGGGAAGTGGCTGATGTACTTGGTGTCGTTGCAGGGCCACGGCACGTCGGCCTGCCCCTCCGCGAGCGGCGCGCCGACGCTGTGCACGGCGCGCACCCACTCGGTCGTGTCGGTGATGCGGTCGAGGGCGGCGGAGCCCATCCGGGTCATGAGGCCCATGCTCGCGACGACGTAGGGGGAGTCGGTGACCTGCACGCCGAGGCGCGCGAGCGGGGATCCGATCGGACCCATCGAGAACGGCACGACGTACATCGTGCGGCCGCGCATCGACCCGAGGAACAACTCGTCGAGGGTGGAGCGCATCTCGTTCGGATCGCACCAGTTGTTGGTCGGCCCCGCGTCATCCGGGTCGACGGAGCAGATGAAGGTGCGGTCCTCGACGCGAGCGACGTCGTTCGGGTCGCTGCGGGCCAGGAAGCTGTAGGGGCGGTGCTCGGCGTTGAGACGGATCAACGTGCCGGAGGCGACCATCTCGCGGGCGAGGGAGTCCCACTCGGCCGGCGAACCGTCGCACCAGACGATGCGGTCGGGAGCGGTGATCGCGGCGAGGCTCTCGACCCACGCGACGACCGCGGCGTTCGCGCCGTCGGGTGCCGATGACTGCGGCCGGGCGATAGCGGTGATGCTCATGAGCGGTCCTTCCCGAGAATGGAGGTGATTTCTTCCATCATGGGCACCCATCGGGCATGGATATTGACCCGGAGGGGTGAAAGTTCGGTCGAACTTTAGATATTGTGAAGACCGTGAACGATCTGGTGACCCTCGGACAACGCATCCGCCATTTCCGCACGTCGGCGGGACTGACCCTCGATCAGCTCGGCGAACGGGTCTCGATCGCCGGCAGCCAGCTCTCGCTCATGGAGAACGGACGCCGTGAGCCGCGCCTCACCCTGCTCACCGCGATCGCGGGAGCCCTCGACATCCAGCTCGCCGATCTGCTCGAC
>CALRZA010000024.1:0-12132 GCA_943372535.1 Auritidibacter sp. Marseille-P8566 | reverse complement strand
TCTCAGGCCCGGATCAGTCTGCGGCATCCCCGGCTCCTGATCCCTTCGTGGCGGTGGCGTTGGCCACCTGGACTCCGCCAGCACTGACCTCGATGGTGAAGTCCACCTGGTTCTTGGAGCTGCGGTAGAGACTGAAGGTGTTCTCCGGGAAGTGGCCCGGTCCGGTCTCACCGTCGAACGACAGCGTACCCGTCGCGCCCGCGGCCAGCGTGAAGCCGGTCAGCGCTTGGTAGTAGGCCTCGCTCTGCTTGGTCGTGACGTCCGTCATCACGTAGTAGATCTCGAACGAGGACAGTTCGCTAGTGGTGTCGTTGCGCACCGTCACCTGAAGCCGGTCGTCGATCGCGGCGTTCGTGACCGGGTCGACGTTGTCCTCCGCCGCGGCGGACACGATCGTGAGCCCCGGAGCGGTGCTGGTGTTGGCGATCGGGTTCGAGTTCACCGGAAGCACCGCCGTGGTCGTCGAGCCGGAGGCGGCGGACGAGCTGGCCGGAGCCGGGCTCGACGCCTGGCAGCCTGCTAGCGCGACGACGGAGAGGGATGCCACGAGGGCGACGGGAACGAGCAGTCGTAGTTTCATGAGATCTTCCTTTGCAGATTGCGTCGGGTAGTAGCCCCGACGGCGAATGTCACGGAGGCGAGGGTCGCCGCCGCGAGTGTGATGGCGTAGCCCCACATGTCGGCCCAGACGAGCCCCAGGGGCAGCTGGTTGTACTTGTCCTTGATTCCCAAGAACGCGAACGACAGGCGCTCGAAGTGCTTGGTGATCGAGGAGACCTCCAGACCGTTGCGGATGCCGTCGAAGGCCGCGAAGTTCGCCAGCACCTTCAGCTCGTCCGGCTTCTGGATCTGCAGGGTGGCGAACAGTCCGCCGGGAACCTGATTGTCGGGATCCATCGTGTCGCCGATCTGCGGGATGATCAGCACGAACGCCAACCACACCACGATCGACACGATCAGGCCCGTGCTCAACCGCGGCGAGAGGGCGGTGATCCCGATCGCCAGCGAGCTCCAGAACACGAGGTACACCCACGCCACGACCGCCGCGATGAGGATCCTCACGAGGTCGATCCCCTGCAAGGGCGCATTGCCGATCACCAGGATGGCGAGAGTCGTCAGCAGCGTCAGCACCGCGACCACGACGAGCCACACCAAGGCGAGACCCAGCACCTTGCCGGCCGGGATCGCGAAGCGACCGACCGGGCGGCTCAACAGCAGTTGCAGGGTGCCCCGATACTTCTCCTTGGCGACCGTGCCGTAGCCGAGAACGATCGCGAACAGCGCCCCGAGGATCTCGAGATACTCCACCCCGCCCCGCAGCAGCTGCAGCGGGAACAGCTGCGGTTCTGCGGGGGGCGTAGTGCTGCCGCTGGCCGCGAGCTGCTGTACGTAAAGGTTGTAGGCATCCAGCTCGGTGCGGAAGGCCGCGGCCGCGACTCCGACAGAGATCAGCGTTGCGATCGCGAGGAATCCGATGAGCACGGCGAAGAGGCGGTCGCGGCGCAGGTCGAGCAACTCCTTGCTGGCGATGACCCAGGTGCTACTCATTGAGACCACTCCTCATTCGATTGCGCGGAGTCACCACGACGACGACCGTCATGACGACGAGAAAAGCAAGGAGGATGAGGATGCTCGAGGTCGCCTCACCGGTGACGTTGGGGTCCTGAAGGATGATGCTGGATGCCCGCTTGAACTGTTCGGTCAACGACAGCGGACCGGTGAAGGCGGACACCACGTCGAAGTAGCCGCCTGTCGATGCCACGGCCGGCACGGGATTGAGCAGTGCGACCGGGCGGGCCGCCGTGCCGATCTGCGGGAGCACGAAGGCTAGCGCGCTCCAGATCACGAATGGCACCAGCAGCGCTGTGGTCTCCTGCTTGCTTCGCAGACCGGTGAGCATCCCGAGAAGGGCGAAGCTGGTCAGGAGCACCCACGACAGCAAGCCGAACGCGATGACCCGCCCCGTGTCATCCCAGCCCAGCGGAGCGCCGTTGATGATGCTGATGATCAGCCAGCTCACCGAGAAGCTGATGCCGATCACCGCCGCGAGCACCACCGCGAGTCCGGCGAGCTGACCCAGCAGCCGGGCGGGGGTGGCGACCGGTCGGCTGAGCACCAGGTCGACGGTGGAGGCCTTGCGGTCACGCAGGGTGGCCTGCACCCCAAGCACAATTGCCATCAGTGAGCCGATCAGCAGCACGTAGATGACGGCATTGCGGGCGTAATACAGCGGACTCACACCGGCGAACGGGTTGGGCGCCGTCGTCAAGCCGTCGGCGACGACCTTGTTGTAGACACCGGTTACTGTCTGGTTCGTGACCCAGCCGATCACGGATGAGGCGATCACCATCCCGATGAACACGATAAGAAGGATGTGGGCGGTCCGAGCACGTCGCGTGTTGAGCATCTCGTGCCGAGCGCTCACCAGGAACGTGTTCACGAGACTTGCTCCGACTCCAGCTGGAAGTAGATCTCCTCCAAGGAGTCCTCGCCCGGGAAATCAGCGAGGGTCTTCGCCAGGGTGTCATGGTGCACGAGCGTCCCTCCCCGGAGGATCCCGATGCTCGTGCACGTCTTGGTCACCTCGGAGAGCAAGTGCGTGTTCATGAAGATCGTCATGCCGAACTCGGAATTCAGGCGCACGATCGTCTCGCGAAGGGTACGAACGCCTTCCGGATCCAGGCCCGAGGTCGGCTCGTCGAGGAACAGCACCGACGGCGCATGCAGGATCGCCTGCGCGATCCCGACCCGCTGGCGCATCCCCTTGCTGAAGGTCCCCAGCCTCTGACGCTCGCGACCCTCGAAGTCGAGGATGCGCAGCACATCGCGGATGCGCTGGTCCGGCCGGCGCAGGCCCGACAGCTCGGCGAAGAACCGCAGATTCTCCATCAGCGTGAGGTTGTCGTAGAACTGCACATTCTCGGGCAGGTACCCGATCGACCGCCGCACGCCCATCGCATCCGCGGTGACACTGTGGCCCGCCACCTCGGCATTGCCGTAGGTGGGCTCGAGCAGAGTAGTGAGCACGTTGACCGTGGTCGTCTTGCCGGCGCCGTTATGGCCCAGCAGGCCGAAGACCTCGCCCGCCGCGACCTCCAGCGAGAGGGCGCCGAGGGCCCGCGCGGATCCGTACGACTTCGACAGGTTGTCCGTCGCGATTGCTGAATTCGTCATAGTGCCGACCGTATTCAGGGCACCGTGAGAGCACGATGAGAGACGTCGAACTTCGCCAATCCCCCGGGCGGGCCCCGCTCAGAACTCACAGGGGACCCATAGTCAACGCGAGGTCGGCCTCCAGCGTGTGCCGGGAAGACTCAGGGTGAGTGCACGAGAGCCGCGAACTCACGATCGAAGGAGTTGCGATGCACGCCATGGCATTGACTGAGTCTCCGACCACCACGCCGCCGGAGACGGCCACAGTGATCGTGCACTACGGGGGTCGCGAGTACCGGTGCCGCTTGGGCAGCGCCCGGATCTTCCTCCGGCAGGCAATGCGAGTGGCAGCCAACCACGACACTGAGCTGGTCGTGCTCGTGCATGACCGTGGGGTGGACCTCCTCCTGATCACCGATGCCATGCCGTTCGCCGTTGGAGGCCTGGATCCATCGCCTGGCGCGGTTGCCGATCAACTGCGCCAGCCCTCAGTCAAGAGCCACCTTCCCTCTGCGATTGCTATCGAACCATTGCGCCTACCCGCGAGGCCCGAGGATCATTCGCTGCCGGACCCGATCGTGGCGCTAACTCTGTTCGCGCCTACGTTCGGTCCATGACTACACACAGTGAGCGCCCCACTCCGACCCGCACGTGGCATGAGCAACATCGGGATGGACTGACACGCGGAGAACGCGCCGCAGATCGCCTGCGCAACTCGATGGGCAGTTGGTTGTTCGTCGGTGCTTTCGTCGTCTTCATGATCATCTGGGCCGCCATCAACTCGTTCCGCATCGCGTGGGATCCGTACCCATTCATCCTGCTGAACCTCTTCCTCAGCATGCTCGCCGGCCTCCAGGGCGCGATCCTGCTCATTGCCGCCAAACGGCAGGACGGTATAGCCGCCGCGCTCGCCCAGCACGACTTTGACACCAACCTCGCCGCGAAAGCAGACATCGAGGCCGTGCTGGAGATCAGCCAACGCCAGATCCTCATGATTGCCGAACTGCAGGAGATCCTGCGGCGCGAGGGCTTGCGAGCCCTGCCAACCGAAGGCGCACCGAACTGGGCCGTGAGTCCAGCGGTCCAACCCTCGGCTCAAACCACGAGCCCGTAGAGTGCGGCCTTGCCCGTAGCCCTGACGATTCTGCCGATGCGGCCCCGCTACGACCTGAAGGGCACGGGCGCACCGGATTGTGAACTCCGCGCTGTCGAACGATGATGGAACGGGGCCAACGCGTGGCCACCACACCAAGGCGGTTTCATGATCCTCACCAGCATCCCCAGTCCACCTCCCGCGTGGGCGCAGTTCCCGCTCGGCCCGCTGACGATCCACACCTACGCGTTGTGCATCCTCGCCGGCATCATCGCCGCGGTCATCATCACGCAGCGACGCCTCACCGCGCGGGGAGCCGAGAACGGCGTCGTGCTCGACGTCATCATCTGGGCCGTGCCGCTGGGAATCATCGGGGCACGTTTCTACCACGTGTTCACCCACGTCGGAGACTACTTCTACCCCGGCGCAAACCTGTGGGACGTCTTTGCGATCTGGGATGGCGGCAACGCGCTGTACGGCTCCTTGCTCGGGGGCGCAGTCGGCGCCTGGATCGGATGCCGGCGCACCGGTATCCGTTTCTGGTCGTTCGCCGACGCGCTCGCGCCCGCCATGCTGGTCGCCCAGGCGCTCGGCCGGTTCGGCAACTACTTCAATCACGAGCTCTTCGGGCTGCCGACCACGTTGCCGTGGGGGCTCGAGATCCTCCCGACCGACACCATGTTCCCGTCGGACCTGCCCGCCGGGACGCTCTTCCACCCGCTGTTCCTGTACGAGATCATCTGGAACCTCGTGGGCGTCGCGATCATCCTCGCCGCCGAGCGCCGCTGGTCGCTGCGGTGGGGGCGCGCCTTCGGGGTCTACCTGATCTGGTACGGACTCGGGCGCAGCTGGCTCGAGGCCATCCGCATCGACCCCACGAGCAACGTGACGTTCGGCATCCCCGCGAACATCTGGGCATCGTTCGTCGCGATCGCTCTGGGAGTCGCCCTGATCATCGTGCAGGGCCGACGGCATCCCGAACCCGAGACGTCCGTCTTCCGCGACGGACGTCGTCCGGATGCCGCGACCATCGAGCCCGAGCTGCAGGAAGCCGACAGGACCTAAGGCCGGCGGAGGGGTGACGGCCGGGATTTGACTACATTTTGACTACAAGCGTCGCGATACCGAGATGATCACTCGAGGTGTTCGAGCCCTCATTTCATGGGGAATTTCGCGCCACTGGCCCGCCATCTGACGGCCCCGAGTGGACTGAAAATCGTGAGGTCACGGGATCGACGCCCGTCGGAGCCACCACTAAACGTCTACGGCTCAAGCGTGCCTTCGCCCTAGGCTCGCAGGTATGCGGTTCGTCCTGTTCGATTCGGCAATCCTCGAGGAGTGTGACGATGGCGAATGATGCCGTGAGCCATGCAGATCGGATCATGCCAGGCGACATGCGAACCCGCATCACCGAGTTCTTCATCGCTCGGGGATTCACCAAGGTCTGGCTTGGCTTGGTCAGCGATGGCGCCGAGTACGTGTTCACGGTTCCCCCATCCGAGCTGGCACAGATCGATGATGTGACGGCCCTCCCGCTGGACTTGATGAGGATTACGGGGCGGAAGATCTGGATCATCGGCTACGGAGTTCCTGGGCCGTCCGAGAACTTTCTCGATGAAAGTTCCGCCCTAGAGCTGCGCGCAGCAAAGAGATTCTTTCGAGCGACCGCGCTAGCGGAACTGGGTGTCACTTCCGCTGCCCCAATTGTCGAGGCGGCAGGCGAGGCGCTCGTTTCTGGCCTCGACTCTCCGAGCCTCAGGGACCTCGCTGGGCGCTCGAACAAGACCACCCTCATCGACATTCGCGAAGTCCTTGATGCGACGTACGAAGAACTGGATATTGCCTACCCCGACACGACGAGTTCGGAAGTTCTCTTGCTCGCGCTCGAGCACTATTGCCTCGAGTACCTGGATGAACGGATGTCGCCGCGAGAGCTACTCAGGTGGGCACACGAGAACCTCGGGCATGAAGGTCCGGAGATCGCGCAGCCTCTGGTGAATCTTGACGACGAACTCGACGATGGGGATGTCGATCCGTCGGACCTTGAATGGGAAACACTCGAAAGAGTTCGGGCGTTCCTGGCACAGCGACCCGCTTGAGCGTTTCAGGTTCGCCGCCGCCTCGAGATGAGCCGGTACCCTCGCCGTCATGAGCTACGAGTGGCCAGCGGTGGGCCCCGCCTTTGAGGTCGACGGGTTCATCGAGCCGATGACATGGGGCTCATCGTCCTACACGGTCATCCGCATACCGGATGCTCTCGTCGTCTCGGCGCGGACTGCTGGCACTAGGCGCGTGGGAGGGCAGCTCGATGGGGTGGAGGTCAACCTCGCACTGACCAAGGCCCCGGTCATCAACAGCACCTTCGTCTGGGCCGGGGCATCGTTGCTGCGGCGAATGCGACTCGAGGTCGGCGAGCCCGTGAGCGGGAGCCTCGCTCCGGTCGATCCCGATTACGTGCCCGTTCCTGCAGATCTCGCCGACGCACTTTCTCAGAACGGCCAGAGCGACGCGTGGGACGCGCTCGCACCCACCGGTCGCCGTCTCAGACTCGTGCCGATCGAATCAGCGGGCGCAGAGGCGACGCGAGCACGGCGCATCATGCAATTGATCGATGAGCTGAAGAGGGCAGCGCCCGCGCCAGCTGCCCCAGCATCCCGAACGGATCCGGGCCGGCCGGGATCAGGATGAGGTGGTCGGCCCCCGCGTCCTCGAGTTGCGCCAGGCGCGCCCGGGCCGCCTCGGGCGTGCCGACCACCGCGAGTTGATCGACCCACTCGTCGGGCAGGGCGTCGGCGAACGCCTCGCGGGTCGGGGACTCGGCGCGGAGCGCGGCGAACTCCTCGGCGAACGGCAGAGGGGCGATGTGCGGGGCCCAGTCGGGCTCGCCGATCCACGCAAGGGAGCAGCGGGCGAGGGTGCGCGCGACGGCGGCCGAGTCATCCACGGCGGCGATGTTGTAGGCCGCGAGCGCGTGCTCGGCGCGAGGCACCCCCACCTGCTCGCGCACGGCGGCGAGGTACTCCGGAGTCACGGGCTCGGCGAGCAGAGTGCCATCGGCGACGCGACCCGAGAGCGCCAGCGACTTCGGCCCCCTCACGCCCGCGTACAGCCTCGGCGTCACGGGCGGAGGCGACGCGAGCTGCACGGCGTCGAGGGAGACATACCGACCCTGTGTGGTCACTAGACCGCCCGACAGGATCGCTCTCATTGCCGTGAGGTACTCGTCGAGCAGGGTGAGCGGGCTGGCGGGCCAGGCGCCGGTCTGCCGCATCCACCCGGGCATCCCGTGCCCGACACCCACCGTGAGGCGTCCGGGGAACAGCGAGCACAGCGTCGAGACCTCCATGCTCGCGAAGGCCACATTGCGGGCACCCGCCGGCAGGATGCCGAGGCCGACCCGGAGGCCGACGGTCGACGCGAGGGCGATGGCGGCCTGCGCGATGCCGCCCTGGTGGAAGCAGTCCTCGACGATCCAGAGCTCGTCGAAGCCCAGGGTGTCGACCTGCTGCACGTACTCGACGAAGCGGCTTGGCGGGAGGTCGGGCGGCACGACGATGCCGATCGGTGCGGTTCGGTTGCTCGGATTCTGAGAGCTCATGGCGCTGAGCGTAGCCGGGGCGACAGTGCCCTGCCTCGATCTGCGGCATTGAGAAGTTGGGTGCACCGGCGCGAGCGACGGCCCTGCGGTCCACTACCGTTGCGACATGCGTAGGATCGCGGCCTGGGCCGGCGCCATCACAGTGGCAACGCTGCTGGCCGGCTGCGACTACTTCCCGCCCGACCGGGCCGGGTACCAGCGGGACGGCGATGCTCTGGTGGTCGCAGTGTGCGAGGCGATTGATTCTCGGCTGATCCTGATGGAGACCCGCGGCCCCGATACCAACGGGGACTGGGAGGCGTTCTACGAGCAGAGCGGGAGCGTGGGCGTGTCGGTCGGGGACACGTTCTCGACAAGCGCTGCCGAGCAGGATCTGGAGGGAACGACTCTGCGTACTTCTCCGTCCTTGGTGCCCGGCACGGAGATCTCGGTGCTTTTCGCAAGCAACCAGACCTCCTTCAGCAGCTACGTCACCGTTCCCGCGGATGGTGTGCCGAGTGATGCCTGGCTGCAACCCGATGGGACCACGTCGGAGTGGCCGTGTGGCTACAAGCGGTCGAGCGACCCAGAGTGAGCATCCTCGGCGAACTGCTGTTCTATTTGCTCGCACCGATCCCCTTCGACTGGGCCGGGCTCAGCATCGTGAGCGCGGCCGAGCGCCGCACCGATCGGCGGCTGCTCGGCGAGGGCAAGGTGCGGTGCGCGATCCGCGCTGTCGAGGGGCGCGTGCTCAACATCGGCACAGAGGTGAGCGGAGGCACCGCGACACTCTCTCACGGACGCATCCACTTCGAACCCCGAGTCGGCATCGTCGGTGACCGGCGCATCGACGTGGTCAGGATCGTTCCGGCGCCGGCGGGCGGGGTGTCGTACGGCCTCGCAGCGGGACCGGCCCGCGCCTTCATCGTGACGGTGGCGAAGGGCGACCTGCTGTGGATCGTTCCCGCGGCGATCGCGGATGACGTGGTGGCGCTCGTGCGCCCCGTGGGGCTCGATGCCCCTAGTGAGCGCCCTCCCCACCTGCCCCGAAGTACGGACGCATAAGCGTGCGCTCCCACCTCAGCACGCAGCCCGAGTCGACCCGGAGCTGATCGGCAGCGAGGAAGTCCGGATCGACTCCGAAGTTCGAGCGATAGACCTCGTACATCGCAAGGCTCTCGAAGGTGAAGAGGGCGAGAGCCCGATCACTCGCCCCCTCCGAGGGCATGAAGTAGCCGTGATGCACGCCGCCCTCCCGTCGCACCAGCGCCATCCACGCGTCGGCGTACCGCTCGAACGCGGCCATCCTGCTGGGATCGATCGTGTAGTCAATGACGAATGTGGTCGGCACGGTGAGCACTCTCCTCGTCCCCGGGGCTCGAGGTGTGCCCAGGATGTCATTGATCGGAGGCTCGGGAGCGGTTCGGGCTCGACCGACTGACCAGACCGCTCGGCGCGCGCCCAGCGAATCCTCAGGCTCCGACCACCGAGTCCCCTATTCTCGACAGCAGCAAGGGGAGTACTCCGACACGGTCGGCTCGTCATTACGGATGCGTGGCGCATCCCGGGTCACCGGTTCTCGTTCTCGGGAATGGAAGAGACCTTGACGTTGCACCAACGTCAAGACTGGAGCCCGCGTGGACGTCTCACCCCTGATCTGGACCATCACGATCGTCGTGACGGTCGCCTTCTTCATCTTCGAGTTCTTCGCCCATGTGCGAACTCCCCACGAGCCGACGATCCGCGAGTCCGCCCTGTGGTCGGCCTTCTACATCGGCCTCGCCCTGCTCTTCGGCGTCGGGATCGGCGTCTTCTCGGGGTGGACCTTCGGGGGTGAGTACTTCGCCGGCTACCTGACCGAGAAGGCCCTCTCGGTCGACAACCTGTTCGTGTTTCTTCTGGTGATGACGGCCTTCGCGGTGCCGCGCGCCTACCAGCAGAAGGTGCTGCTCATCGGCATCGCGATCGCGCTCGTGATGCGCGGGATCTTCATCGCCGTCGGTGCGGCCCTCATCGCGAACTTCTCCTGGATCTTCTACCTCTTCGGCGCCCTGCTGCTTCTGCTGGCCTATCGCCAGGCGTTCTCGCACGGCGACTCGAACCCGGCGAACGGGCGCTTCATGGGCTTCGTGAGGCGCCACCTTGCCGTGACCGACGAGTACCACGGCGACCGACTGACGGTCATCAAGGATGGCCGCCGCTTCGTGACCCCGATGCTGCTTGTGCTCGTCGCGATCGCGTTCGTCGACCTGATCTTCGCCGTCGACTCGATCCCCGCGATCTTCGGGCTCACCGACGAGGCCTACATCGTGTTCACCGCCAACGCCTTCGCCCTCATGGGACTGCGGCAGCTCTACTTCCTCATCGGCGGACTGCTGCAGCGCCTCGTGTATCTGGCTCAGGGCCTGGCGGTGATCCTCGCCTTCATCGGCGTGAAGCTCGTACTGCACGCGCTCAAGCTCAACGAGGTTCCGTTCATCAACGGCGGCCAGCCGGTGCCGTGGGCATTCGACATCCCGATCTGGTTCTCGCTGCTGTTCATCGGCACGACGATCACGGTCGCGACGATCGCGAGCCTCATCAAGACCCGAGGTGCCCGAGCAGCAGTCGAACAGTCGTAGCCGATCGCGAGGTCACCGGGGTCGCGAGCGCGCGCTCGAGCGTGGGAGTGCCCTGACTGGTGCCGGGGGCGTCATTGATCGTGATGGCGTAGCCCGCACCGGCAGCGACGACAGCGCATCCCTTGCCTCGCAGTGGCAGGGGTGACGTCAGCTCGAGCTCCGCGTCGAACAGCGACAGCTCGACCTGCGCGGGCACCGTGCGTGACGCCAGCTCCTCCGCTCGGGCGGCGAGCCATTCGCTGTCCCGAACGAAAGCGACATCCGACCAGCCGCAGACCTCGCCGAGAAGGTCGACGACCTCCCGCAGGCAGCTCTCGGGATCGGCGTCGTCGAAGCACACCGTGCCGTTCGACCGCACGGGTCGCACAGCGAGCGCCCCTCTGGCCCGGAACGCGTCGACCAATTGGCTCGTCGTGGGGCTGCCCTGTTGACCCTGGTTGAGGTTGCGGAAGAACGCGACGCTCGTCATCGGGGCGCGTCAGCTCGCGGGAGTGCCGTCGGCATCCCCGTCGGTGCTGCGCGGAAGCGCCTGCGATCCCCCGCCGAGCGCGAGGGCGAAGACCACCGCGAGCGCGATGCCGAGGGCGAGGTTGTCGGTGGCGAAGCCGATCGCGGCGCCGATGATGACACCGGCGGTCAGGCCGCCGCCGGCGAGGGCCCATCGGCGGTTACGAGCGTCGTCAGTCGATTCGGTCACGGGTCTCCTTCGGGTTGTCGGCATGAGGATGCCACAGCGAGCCGGGCGATTCCAGCCCGGCTCGCTGTGAGTTCTAGCGCGGCAGCTCGCGATCCTTCAGGGCGAGCACGATCGACGGGATGCTCAGGGCTGCGGCCTCGAGCATCCAGAAGATGCCCATGACGCCGTTGTAGGTGAGGGCGACCCGCCACGTGTCGGGATCCTCGCCGAGCACGATGAAGGCGACCAGGCCGGCGCTCGCCAGCAGCACGACGAGCCCGCCGAACCAGCGGTAGGCATCCACGTAGAGGCGGTTGCGCAGGGTGCTCTGGCGCTCGTCGAGGTACTCCTCGGGCAGGTCGGCGACGAGGCGCACCGACATGCGCAGCAGCCACCACACGACGATGCCGACGATGACGGCGAGGATGCCCGGGATCGCCCCGAACAGCACCCACACCAGCGGGATGATGCCGATGAGGGCGATCATCGTGACGGCCAGCGCCACGCGGGCCGGCCTCGTGCGCAGTCCGGCGAATCGGGTGTCGGCCATGATCGCCTCCACTCGAGCGGCGACGGCCTGCTCGTTCTTCTCCTTACGTGACGTACTCATCGTGCTCCTCCTGCTTCAGTGAACGGGTCGAGGGAGAACAGCTCGCCGATCGGAGTGTCGAGCTGCCGGGCGATGCGCAGCGCGAGCGCGAGGCTCGGGCTGTACTCACCCCGCTCGAGGTAGCCGATGGTCTGGTAGTGCACCTCGACCGCATCCGCGAGCTCCTGCCGCGTGATGCCCCGGTCGGTGCGCACCGCCTCCAACCGGCTGTAGACCGGCTCTTCGGATTTCGGTTTGCGTCCCATGTGAAGCAGCATAAATGCTACATAGCATTATTGCAACATCGGGATTCCGCAGCGGGCCTCGAGAAAAAACTTCGCCCCGTCTGCATCCAAACGCACCCCTCGCCCGGAAGTACTCCATGACAGGCGAAGTCCGCCTGCTTCAAGGAGGACACACCAT
>CALRZA010000023.1:0-12202 GCA_943372535.1 Auritidibacter sp. Marseille-P8566 | reverse complement strand
AGTCCTTCTCGCTCAGGCCTCGCACGGTCTCGACGTGCGTGGGCTCGAACCGCACGACCTCCGCGAACGGGATCAGCTCGGATGCCCCGACGTCGTGCACCTCGCCGTCACCCCGGCACACGCGTAGCTCGCCGTCGATGAGAACGAGTTCGCCATCGAGGGCGTCGCCGCATCCCAGCCCGAGGTCGCCCACCGCTGTGATGTCGGATGCCGCGAAGGCGCCGTCGTAGAGCCCGGCGACGAGCGCGTCGACGAACGAGAACTGCAGCACCGCCGTGCCCGGGCGAGGACGCAGGGAGTTCACGGGACTACTCGGGTGCGCCCGCGACCGAGAGCTCGATCGGGATCGCCGGGCAGTCCTTCCAGAGCCGCTCGAGCGAGTAGTACATGCGGTCCTCCTCGTGGAAGACGTGGGCGACCAGGTCGCCGAAGTCGAGCAGGATCCAGCGGCCCTCGGCACGGCCCTCGCGGCGCAGCGGCTTGGCTCCGGCCTCGATCATCTTGTCTTCGATCTCACCGGCGATCGCCTGCACGTTGCGCTCGTTGCGCCCCGAGACGAGGTAGAAGATGTCAGTCAGCGGAAGCGGACCCGAGACGTCGAGGGCGACGGGGTCGACCCCCTGCTTCGAGTCGGCGGCGAGGGCTGCCACGGCGAGAAGCTCGCGGGCGCGCACAGTTGCAGTCACAGAGTCCTTCGGGGTGAGGGGATTGAGGAGAAGATCGGCACGAATCAGAAGATGTTCATCGTGATCGCGACGACCAGCAGCCCGGCGACGATCACGGCCATGGAAGCCGCGGAGATCACGAGGGCGGTGAGGGCCCGGGTGCCCTTGGGCTTCTGGGTGTGCGTGACACCCTGACCCGAGTTGTGGGTGCTGACGGCCTTGATCGCCCGAACCGGAGCAGAGTCCGTCGTGATGACTTCGGCATCGTGCGAGTCGAAGAGGGCGTCGATCGCGTGGTGCTCGAGGCTCGACGACGCACCGGTCGAGGCGAGGCCCGCCGGAAGGTCGATCGATCCGGTGAGCATGATCTCGCCGGTGCTCGTGAGGGCGCCGCGGATGTCGCTTCCGACCGGCGCCGACGGCAGCACGAGCGCGTTGGTTGTCGACGGCGTCGAGCCCACGGTGCGACTGATCGTGGTCTCGAACAGTTCTTCCTCGTCGATGTCGGCAGCCCAGTGGCCGCGCGCCGGCGTCGCCGGTTCGGACCGCGCGGGCTCGGGCGCGACGGGGGCGAGCGCGACCGGGATCGAGTCGACGAGTTGCGGCGCGGGAGCCGGCGCGGGCGCGACCGGAGCCTGAGCGACGGGGGCGGGTGCGACCGGAGCGGGGGCTGCGGCGGCCGGGGCCTGGGCGACAGGGGGCTGAGCAACCGGGGGCTGAGCGACCGGTGCCTCAGAGACCGGTGCAGGCGCGGGCATCGCGCTGGGCGTGGACTGCGTCAGCCGATCGAACTCGGTGAGAGCGGAGGTGAGCCCCGTGTTGACGTCGGGCTCGGGAGCCCGCGGCGGCAGGGCACTGATCGTGGGAGCCGACGGTGCCGGCGGGGGCACGAGGGTCGGCGGGTCGGTGAATCCCTCGGTCTGCTCGCGCAGGGCGCGCATCTCCCGGCGGCTCAGGGTGTGCTCGATCGGACCCTCGGGCGCGGCGACCGGCGCGACCGGCGCCGCCGCAGCACTCTGACGGGCCTCGGTGTAGTAGTCGAGATCGCTCGGCTCGATCGGTTGGGTCCACCCGGGCTGGGCGGCGACCTGAGCGGCAGCGGCCTCCGGGCCGCCGGCAGCGCGGCGTCCGCCTCCGCCGGGGCTGAAGTCGCGGGGGCGATACGCGGGCTCAGCGGCGCTCGGCTCGGTTGGCGCTGCGGGCTGGGGGGCGAGAGCCGCGGCATCCGCGACCGGACGAGCCGGCGCATTGCCCCGCGACCGGAACCGGGGCTGCTCGGGCTCGGGAACCGCCACCGGGGCGATCGGACGCTGCTGGGTCGAGTAGGTCAGGGGCTCGGCACCGGGGGTCGCCGGCCGGGCGGCGGCGCGGCGGCCCGCGGGGGCCTCCGGCGAAGAGAGGAGTGCGGCGCGACGCGCGGTGGTGTCCCACATGTCGCGGGAATCGGGCTGACCGGCGGCGAGCGGTGTCGTCGGCGAGAACGGAGGCTGACCGGGCAGCGAGGGGAAGGACGACTCGGTGCCGTCCCCGCGCTCACTCTGCCGAACCGCGCGCCGCGATTGCGGTTGCGGTTCTTGGAATGTGGTCATGTACTACTCCGATAGAGATGGTGTTTGGCGATGTACTGAACAACGCCGTCAGGTACCAAATACCAGACTGGGAACCCCCGACTCACCCGGCTCCGACAGTCCGTCGAGGAGATCGCGAGCGCCGGAACCTCCAGCGAGCTTACGCCTTGCTCCGGTAAACCGCTAATAGTCAGGGCGTGACCCGGCCGTGAAACTGCTATGAAATGGGCGAGACTCCAGACCTGATCGACGTCTTTCCAGTCGAGGATCTGGGCGACCGCGTCGGCCCCGGTGATGAAGAACAGGTCGGCATCCGGACGGGATTGGCGGATGTCTCGCAGGGTGTCGACGGTGTAGGTGGGGCCGTGCCGATCGATGTCGACGCGGCTCACGGTGAAGCGCGGATTCGCCGCCGTCGCGATGACGGTCATCAGGTAGCGGTGCTCGCCCTCGGTGACCGAGTCCTTCATCCACGGCTCACCGGTGGGGACGAAGATCACTTCGTCGAGGTCGAACTGCTGCTGCACTTCGCTCGCGGCAACGAGGTGGCCGTTGTGGATGGGGTCGAAGGTTCCCCCCATGACGCCGATCCGGGCACGTCGCTGTGCGTCGTCGGCCATGCGTCAGTGCGCCCTAGTGGCCCGCGCCGTGCGAGTCGTGGCCGGTGCCGGCCTTGTTGCTGTGGCGGTTCGCCACGTCACGGAAGCTCCAGACGACGAAGGCGAGAGCTGCGAACAGCGCCAGAGCAATGCCACCGAAGGCGAGCGGGGGCATGAGCAGAGGAGCAAGCTCCTCGGTCTCGGACAGCAGCAGGGTGAACAGCGTCATCATCTTCTCCGTTTCGGCGGACACTTCATCCTACCGGCGCACCTGACCGGCACCGCGCACAACCCACTTCGTGCTCGTCAGCTCGGGCAGACCCATGGGGCCCCGCGCGTGGAGCTTCTGCGTCGAGATGCCCACCTCGGCCCCGAAACCGAACTCGCCGCCGTCGGTGAACCGAGTGGACGCGTTGACCATGACGACCGCCGAGTCGACCTCGGCGAGGAACCGCTCGGCCCGACTGAGATCGTTGGTGATGATCGACTCGGTGTGGTGGGTCGAGTAGGTGCGGATGTGGTCGAGTGCCTCGTCGAGGTCGTCGACCACGCGCACGGCGAGATCGAGGCTCATGTACTCGGTCGCCCAGTCGTCGTCGGTGGCGGCCACGGCATCCGGGAACAGGGCGAGGGTGCGCTCGTCGGCGTGGATCGTGACGCCCGCCTCGCGCAGGCGGGCGAGCACGGGCGGCAGCAGGCGGGGGGCGGATGCCGCATGCACCAGGAGCGTCTCGAGCGCGTTGCAGACACTCGGCCGCTGCACCTTGGCGTTGTGCACGATCTCGACCGACATGTCGGTGTCGGCGCTCTCGTCGAGGTAGACGTGCACGACCCCGGCCCCGGTCTCGATGACCGGCACCGTGGACTCGGCGACGACGGAGTTGATGAGATCGGCGCTGCCGCGCGGGATGAGCACGTCGACGAACCCGCGCGCCCGCATGAGCTGCTTGGCGCCGTCGCGGCCGAACTCGTCGATGGTCTGCACTGACGCGGCCGGCAGTCCGGCGGACGTCAACGCGCCCTGGATGACGTCGACGAGCACCCGATTGGTGTTCTCGGCGGCGGTGCCGCCGCGCAGCACGGCCGCGTTGCCGCTCTTCAGGGCGAGAGCGGCGATATCGATCGTGACGTTGGGGCGGGCCTCGTAGATGGCTCCCACGACGCCGAACGGCACCCGGGTCTGGGTGAGCTGCAGGCCATTGGCGAGGGTCGAGCCGCGCACGACGTCGCCCACGGGATCGGGCAGCGCGACCACCTCGCGCACCGCGGTGGCGAGCCCTTCGAGCCGCGACGGGGTGAAGCGCAAGCGATCCTGAAGACCCTCGGTCATGCCTGTGTCACGCCCGCGATCGAGGTCGAGTTCGTTGGCGGCGAGGATCTGCTCCTGGTGGGCGAGCACGGCATCCGCGATCGCGTCGAGGGCCGCGTTCTTCTCCCCCGCGGTCGCGGTCGCGAGCCGGCGCGAGGCCTCGCGGGCGGCAGTGAGCTTCTCGGTGAACGACAGGGCGAGCGCGGTCTCGGACATGGGGTCGAGTTTATTGCAAGGGGTTGCCGATGCGGCCGTCAGGGCGTGCGATGGGATCATGACCGACCTCACCGCCATCGCTCTCGTCTGCACCCTCAAGCCCTCCCCCGCCGAATCGAGCAGCGAGCGTCTCGCCCGCCAGGTGCTCGACGAACTCGCGCTGCTCGAGGTGACCGGCGACGTGATCCGGGTGGTCGACCACGACGTGCGCCCCGGAGTCGAGACCGACATGGGTCGAGGCGACGCGTGGCCGGCGATCCGTGAACGGGTCCTCGCCGCGGACATCCTCGTGCTCGCCACCCCGATCTGGATGGGCCACGCCTCGAGCGTCGCCCATCGCGTGCTCGAACGACTCGACGCCGAACTGTCGGAGACCGACGAGGCCGGCCGGCCCATCCTCTTCGACCGGGTCGCCGTCGTCGCGGTCGTCGGCAATGAGGACGGCGCGCACCACGCCAGCGCGACGGTGATGCAGGCGCTCAACGACGTGGGCTACAGCATCCCCGCACAGGGCGTGACCTACTGGAACGGCGAGGCGATGCAGAAGACCGACTACCTCGATCTGGACGAGACCCCGGAGAAGACCGCCGCGGCGACCCATACCGTCGCTCTCAATGCGCGGTACCTCGCGGCAGCGCTGCGGGGCAGGGGCTATCCGGCGGAATGAGCCGACGGCCGCGAGGCCGCCTCGAACCACGTGCCGAGCTCGGCGCCCTCGAGGGCGTCGGCCACGCTGCCGGTCGACGCGAGAAGGGTCGGGATGCCCGCGGCGGCAGCCAAGCGCGCGGCCGCCACCTTGGTGCCCGCGCCGCCGGTGCCGACCCCGGCCGCTCCGATGTCGCCGAACGTGACGCCGGCGAGGTCGTCGTCGAAGGGCACGGACTCGATCTTGACCGCTCCGGGCTCACCGGGCGGACGCGTGTAGAGCGCGTCGATGTCGCTCAGCAGCACGAGCACGTCGGCGTTGACGAGCACCGAGACGAGGGCGGCAAGCCGGTCGTTGTCGCCGAAGCGGATCTCCTGGGTCGCAACCGTGTCGTTCTCGTTGACGATCGGCAGGATGCGCAGGCCGAGCAGTCGCTCCATCGCCCGCTGCGCGTTGGAGCGGTGCGTCGGGTTCTCCATGTCGCCCGCGGTCAGCAGGATCTGGCCGGCGACGATGCCGAACCGATCCAGGCTCTCCTGGTAGCGGTAGATCAGAACGTTCTGGCCGACGGCGGCGGCGGCCTGCTGGGTCGCCAGATCGGTCGGGCGCGAATCGAGCTTGAGGAACGGGATGCCCGTGGCGATCGCTCCGGACGAGACGAGGATCACCTCGCTGCCGCGGCCGTGGGCGGCCGCGAGTGCATCCACGAGCGGAGCGATCTGACCGACGTTCTCGCCGCTGACCGACGATGAGCCGACCTTGACGACGATCCGGCGGGCGCTCGGGATGTCCCGGCGCGACGCGACGCTACTCTGCACGGTCCTCGTCCCCTGTGGTGCGGTCGTCGTCGCTGTCGCGGCTGACGGCGAATCCCTCGTCATCGGTCCAGAGACCGGCCTTGCGCTCGGCCTCGAGCTCGGCGCGGGCGGCGGCCTTGGCGTCCATGCGCTCAAGATAGGTCGCCCGGCGCGCGCGGTTGGTCGCGCGCTGGTTGTCGTCGAGGCGGGAGTCGGTGCCGCGCGGGCTCGTGATGAGCTCGGCGGTGCTCGAGAGGGTCGGCTCCCAGTCGAACACACGGCCGGCGATGACGACGGTCGATCCCGGAACGGCGCCGACCTTGAAGAGCTCGTCTTCGACCCCGAGTTTGGCGAGGCGGTCGGCGAGGAAGCCCACGGCCTCCTCGTTCTCGAAGTCGGTCTGCGCGATCCAGCGCTCGGGCTTGACCCCGAGCACGGTGTAGGTGTTGCCGAAGGTGCCGCCCTCGACCTTGACCGAGAACTCCTTCTCGTTCACGGCCTTGGGGCGGATCACGATGCGCGCCTTGGGCGGTTCGGCCGCCTTGAGATCGCGGTCGGCCTTCACGAGGTCGGCGAGGGCGAACGAGAGCTCGCGCAGACCCGCATGGGACACCGCCGACACCTCGAAGACGCGATAGCCGCGGCCCTCGAGCTCGGCGCGCACGAGATCGGCGAGGTCCTTGGCGTCGGGCAGGTCGACCTTGTTGAGGGCGATCAGCTGCTCGCGCTCGAGCAAGGGCAGCTGCCCCTCGGGCACCGGGTAGGCGGCGAGCTCCTCGAGGATGATGTCGAGGTCGCTGATCGGGTCGCGGCCGGGCTCGAGCGTGCCACAGTCGAGCACGTGCAGCAGCGCGGTGCAGCGCTCGACGTGGCGCAGAAACTCGAGCCCGAGACCTTTGCCTTCGCTCGCGCCCTCGATGAGGCCCGGCACGTCGGCGATCGTGTAGCGGATGTCGCCCGACTCGACGACGCCGAGGTTGGGGTGCAGGGTCGTGAACGGGTAGTCGGCGATCTTGGGCTTGGCCGCGCTCATCGCGGCGATGAGGCTCGACTTGCCGGCCGACGGGTAGCCGACGAGGGCGACGTCGGCGACGGTCTTGAGCTCGAGAAAGATGTCGCCCTCGAAGCCGGGCGTGCCGAGCAGGGCGAAGCCGGGCGCCTTGCGCTTGGTCGTGGCGAGCGCGGCGTTGCCGAGCCCACCCTGACCGCCGGGGCCGATGACGAAGCGGATGCCGGGGGCATCCATGTCGATCAGCTCGTTGCCCTCGGCGTCTTTCACCACCGTGCCCACGGGCACCGGCAGCTCGAGGTCGGCACCGGACGTGCCCGCGCGGTGGTCGCCCATGCCGGGCTGGCCGTGCTCCGACTTGCGGTGCGGGGCGCGGTGGTAGCCGAGCAGGGTCGTGGTCTGCGGGTCGCTCACGAGCACGATGTCGCCGCCGTCACCGCCGTTGCCGCCGTCGGGGCCGGCGAGGGGCTTAAACTTCTCGCGCTTGACCGAGACGCAGCCGTTGCCGCCGTGACCCGCCACGAGGTGGAGGGTGACCTGGTCGACGAATGACGCCATGGCACTCTCCTTACGTGTGAGAACGGGTTAAACGGGAAAAGCGAGCCGAAGCCCGCTCCCCTGTCGCTAGTTGAGTAGCTCGCTGGTTGAGTAGCCGCGAAGCGGCGTATCGAAACCGAGCGTTCGGCCGAAACTTAGGCCGTGACGATGTTGACGACCTTGCGGCCGCCCTTCGCGCCGAACTCGACCGCACCGGCGGCCAGAGCGAACAGCGTGTCGTCGCCACCGCGGCCGACGTTGGCCCCGGGGTGGAAGTGCGTGCCGCGCTGGCGGACGATGATCTCGCCGGCGAGAACCTGCTGGCCGCCGAAGCGCTTCACGCCGAGGCGCTGAGCGTTGGAGTCACGACCGTTGCGAGTGGAGCTTGCGCCCTTTTTGTGTGCCATTGCGAGTGCTCCTTACGCGATGCTGGTGATCTTGAGACGGGTGAGCTCCTGGCGGTGGCCCTGGCGCTTCTTGTAGCCCGTCTTGTTCTTGAACTTCTGGATGACGATCTTCGGACCGCGCTCGTCGCCGAGAACCTGGCCGACGACCTTGATCTTGCCCAGAGCCTTGGCGTCGTGGGTGATCTTGTCACCGTCGACGAACAGCACCGGAGCGAGCTCGACGTTGCCGTCCTTGTCGCCCGCGATGCGGTCGAGAACGACGATCGAGCCGACCTCGACCTTCTCCTGACGCCCTCCGGCGCGCACGATTGCGTAAACCATTTCGGTTTCCTTACCTATTGGAAGCTTGTGGTGTGGACAACGGGCACAGCCCAGCAGACACCAAAGGTCAACAGTACCCGAGATTGCGCCCTCCGGCAAACGCCATCGGACGGCCGTCGGTCACACGTCGATGAGGCCCTCGATGTGGTGCTCGGACGGCTTGGCGGTGCGGCGAACCCAGAGCAGCACTCCCCCGAGCACGCCGAGCGGGAGCAGAACGATGAGGCCCGTGAGGGCTTGCTTGAGGGCGAACCCGAGTTGTGGTGGAACCAGATCGGGCGAGGGCAGCCCGACGCCCTGCGCCGAGAGTGCGACCACAGTGCCGGTGATGGCGACGACGAGGAACCACAGCGTGGCCCCGACCCCGGTCGCAAGCGCCGCGCGGGTGACGACGTGTCCGATGTGCAATTGCTCGGTGATCGGGGCGATCACCCACAGCCCCAGAAAGTACCCGATCGTAAATGGAATGATCGTCAGGACCGCGAGCACAACTGGGTCCGCCCCCAACAGCGCCGGTCCCGGAGAAGCGAACCCGATGTACCAGTCCGCGGGGCCCACGCTGAGCTGCCACGACTCGAGGAGGGCGAGGAGCACCCGGCCGACCGCGATCGCGCCACCCACGCCCAGCGCCGTCACCGCTGCCGCGAGGGCGCCGCGCGTGCGCAGCATCCGCTTCACCGGAATCGACATGCGTTCTCCTGCCTAGGATCGATCCATGACCGTGCTCATCGACCAGCCGATCTGGCCCGCGCATGACACTCTATGGGCCCACATCGTGAGCGACGAGTCGCTCGAGGAGCTTCACGCGTTCGCCGAGGCGGCTGGCATCCCCAGACGCGGTTTCGATCGCGACCACTACGACGTGCCCGCGCACAAGTGGCACGAGCTCGTCGCGCTCGGCGCCCAGCCCGTCGGGGTGCGCGAGTTCGTGCAGCGGTTGCAGGCGAGTGGGCTCAGGGTGCCGCAGAAGGATCGATAGCGCGGCGGGGAGGTCTCGGCGAGCTCGAACCGCAGTACCGGCGGGGAGGCCTCGATACGCCCTTCGGGCTACTCGACCCGCGGCTGGCAGCTACCAGCGCAGGCCGAAGCCCTCGATGCTGCGCACGATCTCGCCCGTCGCGATGTTCATGATCACGGTCGTGATCGACGTCGCACGCGGGTTGACGGAGTAGCCGTCGGAGACCGAATCGGCGATCACCGGAACGATCTCGATCGCGGCGAACTGGCCGTTGGGCGAGACGGTGAAGTCCTCGATGCTGCCGGCCAGATCGGGCGTCGTGTAAAGGATGCGGCCGGTCTCCCCGTCGTCGAGGGCGATCACGACGACGAATCGCCCGTCGGTGGCCTCGAGCGCGGCCTTCTCGAGCAGGGAGCCGTCAGCCAGCGGCTCGACAAGCCCGAGGAACGGCAGGCCGCCCTCGATGAGCGACGGGTCGAGGCGGGTCTGCGATCCGTCGGCCAGGTCGATGAGCACGCCGCCGAGGGCGTCGCGGGTGGCCAGCGTGCTGCCGTCCCGCGAGAAGCGCACGATCTCGGCCACGCGGCCGAGCGGGGTCGGGATGCTGCCGGGGGCGGCATCCACCAGCAGCAGGGTCTGCTCGATCGTCTGCGCGACGAGGGCGGCGCGCCCGGGCACGAAGAGCCAGTCCGTGGCCTGCAGCGGCTCGCCGTCGATGCCGGTGACGGAGCTGAACGCGCGCCCGGCCTCGAGGTCGAGCAGCAGGAGCTGGCGCCCGCCGAGAGCGTCGTCGGTGCGTTCGGTCGGCACGAAGGTGAGGCCAACGACGCTGCCGACGGTCGTCACGTCGAGGTCGCGGATGCTGCCGGGCTCCGGCAGCGGGATCTCCTCCACCGCACCGTCGGCGAGACTCACGAGCCGCAGACCGCTCTCGCCGTCGCCGGCCTCGGTCGCGACGACGAGCACTTGTCCGGTGACGACGAAGCTCTGGATGCCGGGCGCCGAGTACACGACCTCCCGCTCGCTGCCCGACAGGCCCGTGCGCAGGATCGTGTCGTCCGGCTCGCCGCGGTCGAGCAGGTACACCTGCGGCGAGCCCGTGGAGAAGCGGTACTCGAGGGATGCCGTCGCCGGCAGCCCCACTCCCCGCACGTCGTCGACGCGCACGGTGTACTCCGTGTCGTAGTTCAGCAGCGCCCCGAACTGCACCGCGATCACGTCATCGACACTGGTGACGGTCACGGGCACCTCGGGGGTGACCGTCACCTGCTCGGCCCTGACGGGCTCGACCGGCTGATTGACGAAGAGCCGCACCTGCTGGTCGGGGCGGCTGATGACGGCGGCGGTGTCGAGCTGCACGTCGGCGAGCTTGGGGCCCTGCAGGAAGCCGACGCCGACGAGCGCGGCGCAGGCCACAAGGAGCGCAAGCGTCAGCCACGTGAAGGCGCGACGGAACGCTCCCCCGTCGCGCTCGGTGGGGTGGGCGCCCTCGCGCTCAGAAGAGGTACGGCTCACGCGGCTGCTCGACGGGGAGGATCTGCTCGGGATCGATCGCGAGGGGCTCGGCGCTGCCCGAGCTGGGGTTGGTGGTGAAGAGTCCGGTCACCTGCACCCAGGAGTCCTCGGGGAACTGCGCCGCCCATCCCGGGGCGTAGACGGGGACGCCCGCGGGCTGCGCGTCGACCGCGCAGCAGGTGACGAAGAAGCGGGACACGTAGAAGACGTTCTCGGGGTCGTCGGGCGAGGCCGCGACGAAGCCGACGACATCCACGGGCTTGTCGGCGTAGAAGGCGAGGTCGCTCGTCTGGCGCAGGAGGGACGCCCAGTCGAGCACCGTGAAGCTCGCGACGGCGGCGGCCGAGGCACCGGCGGCGGCATCCACCGTCTGCGACGACGCGTTGAGCGCGGTCGAGTTGAGGTCGCGCTGCTGCGCTGTGGAGGCACTGAGGGTCGCCGGGGGCAGCAGCACCATGCCGACGGCCATGAGACCCGCGACGGCGGCCGCCGTGATGCCGAGGGCGCGGATGCCGCGGCGAGGTTCGTCATCCACGATCTCCCCCGCGTTCCCCCGGTGCAGCAGGCTCGCGACGACGAGCACTAGGGCGATGACCACCATGACGATCGTGAAGATGACATAGCGCGGGTGGATGTAGAGCACGAGCTGATCGCTGATCGCGAAGATCAGGGTGGCGATGACGGCGAGGCCGACGAGGATGATCCCCCGCCAGCGCTGAAGGCTAGACCAGAGCATTGATCCCCAATCCGAGAAGGGCGCTGAGCAGGGCGACGACCACCGTGAGCTGCACGAGGGTGCGGGTCGTGTAGGTCGTGCGCATGATCGCGAGCATCTTGATGTCGATGATCGGTCCGAAGACCAGGAACGTGACGATCGACCCCGGCAGGAAGGTGCTCGCGAACGGCAGGATGAAGAACGCGTCGACGCTCGAGCAGACCGCGATGACGAACGCGAGCACCATCATGGCGAGCACCGACCACAGCGGGTTGCTGCCGAGCGACACCAGCACGTCGCGCGGCACCGCCACCTGGATCGCGCCAGCGGCGAGCGCCCCGATGAACAGCGCCGGCATGATGACACTGGTCTCGCGCACGAAGATGTCGATGCTCTTGCCCCAGCGCGAGTGCTCGTGGGTGTCGGCCTCGGAGCGGGCACACTCCGCCACGAACGACGGCGTGAGCAGCTCGTGCTGACGCGTGTGCAGGCTGAACAGCCAGCCGACGACATTGGCGATCAGCAGGCCGCCGACGATGCGACCGACGAGGATGCCGTCGTCGAACCCGAAGGCGGCGTGCGTCGTGATGATCGTCACCGGGTTGATGATCGGGGCCGCGAGCAGGAAGGTCATCGACTCCGAGACCGTGAAGCCCTTGATCACGAGACCGCGCGCGAGCGGCACGTTGCCGCACTCGCAGACCGGCAGCGCGATGCCGAACAGCGAGATGACGAACCGGCGCAGCACGGGCGTGCGGGGCAGGTAGCGCATCAGGAGGTCGTCGGGCAGCCAGGCCTGCACCACGATCGACAGCACGATGCCGAGGATGACGAACGGCAGGCTCTCGACGATCACCGCGAACGCGAGAGTGAGCAGATCCTGAAGCTGGTCGGGCAGGTCGACGGAGTCGGCCGTGAGGGCGCGGACGATCAGGAGGGT
>CALRZA010000022.1:0-12600 GCA_943372535.1 Auritidibacter sp. Marseille-P8566 | reverse complement strand
CCTCGTGACCAACGCCGGCATCCTGCGCGACCGCAGCATCCTCAAGATGACGGACGACGACTTCGACGCGGTCATCGCCGTGCACCTTCGGGGCACCTTCCTGTGCGTGCGGGAGGCTTACACCCACTTCAAGGAGGCCGGCGTTCCCGGCCGCATCATCACGATCGGCTCCCCCACCGGCCAGCGCGGCAACTTCGGTCAGACCAACTACGCCGCGGCGAAGGCCGGCATCGTGGGCATGACGCGCACGTGGGCTCTCGAGATGACGCGGGCCGGCGTGACCGTCAACACGGTCATCCCCGTCGCGGCGACGGCGATGACACGCACGATCCCGTACTTCGCGGCGGCCATCGAGGCCGACGACCGCGGTGAGCCGATGCCCGCCTTCTACCGCGAGACCCTCGGCTTCGGCACCGCGACCGATGTCGCCGGCCTCGTCGCCTTTCTCGCGTCGGATGCGGCCGCGGGCATCACCGGTCAGGCGATCGGAGTCGGCGGTGACCGCCTTCAGGTCTGGTCGCACCCGGTGCCCGTGGCGACCGCGGTGCGGGCCGGCGGATGGGGCGTCGACGATCTCGCCGACGCCCTGCCGACGCTCATCACCGAAGCGGGGCAGACGGTCGGCGAGCACTTCCCGCCCCTGCCCGCCGAACTGCAGCGCCCGGCTGTGTAGCGTGCGCTACGAACCTTCGCTCGACGTCGACGCCCTTGAGGCGATCGACATGCACGTGCATATCGAGATCGACGACCGCGGGCACCTCGCGTTGCCTCCGGTACTGATGGAGGCCTCCGCCGCGCACTTCGGATCGGGCGACCGCACGCCGACCCTCGATGCGATCGCCGACTTCTACCGCGAGCGGCGGATGGCGGCGGTCGTCTTCACGGTCGACGCGTCGACCGCGCTGGGGCATCTGGCCCTCGACAGTGCCGAGATCGCGGCGTCCGCTGCCCGGCATGCCGATGTGCTCATCCCGTTCGGCTCGGTCGATCCGCTCTCGGGAGCGGCCGCGGTCGACCGCGCACGGCGCCTCGTCGAGGAGTCGGGGGTGCGCGGCTTCAAGTTCCACCCGAGTGTGCAGGGCTTCGACCCGAGCGACGGGCGCTTCGCTGACCTGTGGGCGGCGATCGAGGATCTCGGCGTTCCCGTGGTCGTGCACTCCGGCCAGAATGGTATCGGCGCCGGCCTGCCCGGCGGGGGCGGCATCAAGCTCGCTTACTCGAATCCTCTGCTCATGGATGCCGTCGCTGCCGACCACCCGTCGCTGCAGGTCATCCTGGCCCACCCTTCCGTCCCGTGGCAGGACGAGGCCAATTCGATGGCCCGGCACAAGACCAACATCTGGATCGACCTCTCCGGCTGGTCACCCAAGTACTTCCCGGAGTCGCTCGTCGCGCTCGCCGGCGGTGCGCTGCAGGATCGCGTGCTCTTCGGCACCGACTACCCGCTCATCACCCCGGAGAAGTGGCTCGCCGCCTTCGCGACACTGCCGATCGACGCCGGCATCCACCCCAAGATCCTCAAGCTGAACGCCGCGCGCCTGCTCGGCCTGAGCTGACCCGACCCCACCAGGAGAACACCATGTCACGTTTCGTTGCCACCCTCGCCGAACTGCCCGGTCTCGTCGGCCACGATCTCGGCGTCACCGAGTACCTCGAGATCACCCAGGACCGCATCAACCAGTTTGCCGTGGCCACCAACGACGACCAGTGGATCCACACGGATCCGGTGCGGGCGAAGGACGGGCCGTTCGGGGCCCCGATCGCGCACGGCTTTCTCACGCTCTCGCTTGTGGTGCCGTTCTGGACCGAGCTCTTCGATGTGGAAGGGGTCTCGACAAAGATCAACTACGGCCTGGATCGGGTGCGCTTCACCTCGCCCGTCGTCGTGGGCTCCCGGGTGCGGATGCACTCCGTGATCGATTTGGTCGAGGAGGTCAAGGGCGGCGTGCAGCTGACCACGACCAACACGATCCAGATCGAGGGTCAGGAGCGCCCCGCCGTCATCGCGACGTTCATCGCGCGCTTCCTCGCTTAGTCTCGCCGCGATCGAACAAGGAGGTTCGATGATCAACCAGGGAATCGGCACGTGGGTTCACCGGCGGCGCGTCAAGTCGGCTCACGCCACCGCGATCATCGCGGAGGACCGACGGATCAGCTATCCGCAGCTCGCCGAGCGGATCGATCGCGTCAGTGAGGTCTTGCACGCGCGCGGCATCGGGGTGGGCGATCGGGTGGCCTACCTCGGGCCGAACGCACCGGAGTTTCTCGAAGTGATCTTCGCGTGCGGTCAGATCGGGGCCGTTCTCGTGCCCCTCAACGTCCGGCTGTCGGCCCCCGAGCTCGGCTTCCAGATCGAGGATGCCGG
The DNA here is from genome assembly GCA_943372535.1 of Auritidibacter sp. Marseille-P8566. Taxonomy (GTDB): domain Bacteria; phylum Actinomycetota; class Actinomycetes; order Actinomycetales; family Microbacteriaceae; genus Rhodoglobus. The sequence continues at coordinate 10,235 of CALRZA010000022.1, read as the reverse complement.
TGTCGCCCTCGCGGTCACCGACGCCACGCTCGACCCCCTGCTGCCCGATCGCCTCCCTCGTCTGATCGTCGGCGCGAGCTACGAAGAGGCCGTCGACGCCGCGGAGCCGCGTCACCGAGAAGCTCCGGTCTCGCTCGACGACCCCGCGGTCATCATGTACACGTCTGGAACGACCGGCCACCCCAAGGGAGCGGTGCTCACCCACGGCAACCTCACCTGGAACAGCCTCAACGTGCTCGTCGACTACGACGTCACCTCAGGCGAGGTGGCGTTGATGATGTCGCCTCTGTTCCATGCCGCCGCGCTCGGCATGGGCGCCCTGCCGACCCTGCTCAAGGGCGGAGCGGTCGTCCTCCACGCGCGATTCGACGCGGGGGCGGTGCTGCACGACATCGAGAAGCATCGCGTCACCCTGCTCACCGGGGTGCCGACGACGTTCCGGCTTCTCGTCGATCACCCGACGTGGGACGACACCGACATCAGTTCAGTGCTCAAGGTCACCTGCGGGGGCTCCTCGATTCCCGCGCGCGTGGCGGAGGCCTTCGAACAGCGCGGTCTCGCCTTCTCGTCCGGATACGGGTTGACCGAGGCCGCGCCCGGCGCGACCTCGCTCTCAACCCACCATGCCGCCGAGCGGGCCAGCACCGCGGGCCTACCCCACTTCTTCACGCACTGCCGGGTGGTCGACGAGTCCGGAGCCGACTGCGCCCCCGGCGACGTCGGCGAAGTCCTCCTCTCCGGGCCCAACGTCACGCCCGGGTACTGGGGTCGTCCTGACGCGACCGCCGAGGCACTCCCCGATGGCTGGCTGCGCACGGGCGACCTCGGGTTCCTCGATGCCGACGGCTTCCTCACGATCACCGACCGCGCCAAGGACATGTTCATCTCGGGCGGCGAGAACGTGTACTCCGCTGAAGTGGAACGCGCCATCCTCGATCTGCCGGAGGTGGCCGCGGTCGCGATCATCGGCATCCCCGACGACCGCTGGGGCGAGGTCGGTCGCGCAATCGTCGTCGCCGCCCCCGGCTCGCACGTGACGCACGAGCAGATCGTGACGCACCTCACGGGGCGGCTCGCGCGGTACAAGATCCCCGCCTCCACCGTCGTCGTCGAAGCGCTGCCCCTGACGGCCAGCGGCAAGGTGCGCAAGCATGAGGTGCGAGCCCAGCACGGAGCGCCCGGTGATTCCTGAGCCTCCCGCCACCGGGCTCGATCGGGTCTTCCGTGCGGCTGTGCGGGTGGGTCCGATCGACCGGGTGCGCTAGCGGGGTCGGCTGCGCACTCGAGCCGGTCAGCGAGCGCGGCGCGTGAACACGTGGTGCACCACACCGGAGGGCGAGGCCGTGGCCTCGTGATCGAACCGGGTCTCGAGACCCTCCTGGTCATCCCAGAGCCGCACCCCGCGGCCGAGGATGATCGGTGCGACGACGACGTGCAGGTGGTCGACGAGGTCCGCCTGAAGGAACTCGCGGATCGACGTCGGGCCACCGCCGAGGCGCACGTCGAGTCCGCCGGCGAGCTCGGTGGCTTCGGCGAGCGCCTCCGCGGGAGACGCATCGCGGAAGAGAAAGGTCGTCTCCCCCTGCACGATGTCGGGCCGCGGGTGGTGGGTGAGCACGATGACCGGAGTGTGGAACGGCGGCTCGTCGCCCCACCAGCCGCGCCACGACTCGTCCTCCCACGGCCCGGTCTGCGGACCGAACTTGCCGCGCCCCATGATCTCGGCGCCGATGCCCTGCCACGCCTGCGCGGCGAACGCGTCGTCGAGGTTCTCGAGACCCGAGCCGACGGCCTCGGACTCGTGTCCCGACGTCGTCACGAAGGTACGCGTGGGGAAGAACCACTCCATGAGCCGCATGCCCGCGTGACCGAACGGCGCGTCGAACGTGCGGCCCTCGCCCGTGGCGAAGCCGTCGAGGGAGATGGCGATGTTGTGCGCGCGGAGCTTAGACATGGGGATGACGCTAGCACCATGTGCACGGTGTGAACATGGCTACCACGTCACGTCGATCTGGCAGCCCGACTGCGTCAGCTTCTTCTATTTGAATCCGGGATATGGGCCGCTGCCCTGGACGATGACGTACTCGGGGATCGGCGGGCCGTACCAGCAGTAGAGGCTGCGACCCTCTGTACGAGCGCGTCGCGCGTAGGCCGTGCGGCTGAGCTTGTTGCGAAGGCTTACCTGCGTTCGGTGCCACGGGCGCATTTCGACCCAAGCGCGGTCGAGCTTCTCTCTGTGCGCAGCAAAAAGTGAGAAGTCATTGTCGCCGTTCGCCTTGTCCAACTCGCCGAGACGAAGAGCCTCCTGATTCTCCGCAGCCATCAGGTCGACGAACCGCTCTGAGAGCCGGTACAGAGACCCCTTTCCGGAGCGTGCGATCAGCTCGAGCGCGGAGTCCCGGTCCGCAGGTTCGCCACCCAACACGACGAAGAAGTCGCGCATCCGATCCGGCGACTCTCGACCCTCCTGGCGGTGGACACTGCAGAGAGACTTCTTGCGACCCGGCAGAGGCACGCAGGGGCCAAGTGCCACATCCATCTTCGCCAGGGGGTCTCCAACGAGATCGAAGATCACAACGGTCGTCTTGGGCTCCCGAGGCGGGCGACGTGACGAGAACCACTCGATCATTCGCCAATTGTGGCGCGAGGCCCCGGACGACCGTGCCTGCCGCGCCGCCTGGCCTGCGCCGGGTGCCCGAGCTCGCTCGCCCCGTTACCGTGTTCTCGCGGCGTGAGACCGGACCCGCCGTCAGCTCAGCACCCGGTCGAGCGCGTCGACGAAGAAGTCCGCCGCGGCCTCGTCGAAGCTCAGCGGGGGCTTGATCTTGAGCACGTTGAGGTCGTTGCCCGTGGGCTGCACGATGACCCCGAGGTCCCGGAGTCGCTCGCAGATCTCTGCCGTCAGTAAGGTGGCGGGCTCGAGGGTGTGCCGATCGAGCACGAACTCGACGCCGAGGTAGAGGCCCTCGCCGTGCACGGCGCCGATGAGCTCATGGCGCTGCGCCAACTCCTCGAGACGGCTCTTGAGGTGGCGGCCCACCCGTCGCGCGTTGCCCGCGAGATCCTCCTCGGCGATCACGTCGAGAACCGTCGCGCCGACCACGCTCGACACGGGGCTGCCGCCGGTCGACGAGAAGAAGTAGCCCTCGGCTTCGTAGCTCGCCGCGATCTGCTTCGTCGTCACCACGGCACCCAGCGGATGCCCGTCGCCGAGCGACTTCGCGATCGACACGATGTCGGGCACGACCCCCTGCTGCTCGAACCCCCAGAACCAGCGGCCCAGCCGACCGAGCCCGACCTGCACCTCGTCGGCGATCGTCAGACCGCCCGCGCTGCGGACCTCGGCGTACACGGCCTCGAGGTAGCCCTCGGGAAGCGTCACGCCACCGGCGCTGCCGTAGACGGCCTCGCAGATGAAGGCGGCGGGGGGATGCCCCGACGCGACCAGGTCTCGCACGACCTCGACGGCATCGCCCGCGTAGTGCCGCGCCTCAGCCCCGCGGTAGCGGCCGCGGAAGGCGTTCGGCGCCTCGACGGTGTGCACCCACGGGGGCCGCGACTGAAGAGCACCGGGGTTGTCGGCGCTCGACGTCGAGACCGCATCGGCGAGGTAGGTCCAGCCGTGGTAGGCCTCCTGCACGGCGATGACGTCGTCGCGGCCGGTGTGCACGCGCGCCAGGCGAAGAGCCAGCTCCACCGCTTCGGAGCCGGAGTTGACGAGGAAGACCGTGTCGAGCGAGTCCGGCAGCACGGCCGTGAGCTTCTCGGCGAGCGTCACGATCGAGTCGTAGTGAAAGCGCGAGTTGGAGTTGAACGTGCGCCACTGGTCGGCGACCGCCTGCGCCACGCGGGGGTGACTGTGACCGAGCACGGTGACGTTGTTGACCATGTCGAGAAACACCCGACCGTCGTCGGCCATGAGGTGATGCCTCCAGCCGCGTTCGATGCGGGGCGGATGCGCGTAGTAGTGCTCCTGCACGTCGGCGAGCACGGCCTCGCGGCGCGCCATGAGGTCGGCGGTGCCGTCGTCGACCGGCGCCGGGGTGGCCGACCCGAGACCGACGAGCGCCCCCGGGTCGTGCAGCAACGCGCGCCACCCGACGGCGAGGTCCGGCGTCACGGCCTCAGGCACGTCAGAAACGACGTCGGGCGTGCACACGGTCAGGCGGTAGCGGATGCCCGGCCGCAGCACCCCGAGCGGAGCGCCTGCCGCCACCGTCGAGGACCCAAGCGGCGCGAAGGCCGCGTCCCCGTGAGCGGTGATGCGCAGGATCGCCTGCTCCCCGGTCACGACGAGCCGCTGAGCCGTGACACTCACCTCGCCCGCCCACGGCGCGATGAACGCCGTCTCGGCCGACACCCACACATCCGTTCCCGTGCGCCAGGTCGCCGCCGGCTCGGTCGAGAGCGGTCGACTGAGGGTGGCGTCGATCGCACCGAAGGGGGCGACCACGACTTCGGCTCCGCCGGCGAGCAGTGCCTCCACCGCCCCGGCGACCGCGAGGCTGGCGCCGGAGGCGGTCATCCACGCGCCCTCGTCGAGCACGCGACTGCCGACGGACAGATCGAGAAGTGCCACCGCTCGATCGGAATCGAGCAGACGACTCGCCGTCACCGGCAGCGGGGCACTCGGCGCTCGCAGGCCCAGATCCCGCGCGATGATCTCCGTCATCACGAGTGAATCGACGGAGGTCGCCTGTTCGAAGATCCGCTGCTCTCGCACGAGCCCCTCCTGCGCGTAGTCGTTGGATTCGTCGGTGCCCACCTGCTGGTGTCCGCTGGCCACGAGCACGGCCCCGCGGGTCACGACGAGCGGCCAGAGCGCCTCGACCTCCGCCAGGCTCAGGGGCCGGAGGCGGTGGAATGACCGGATCGCCGGCAGCACCGACCGGCACGTGGCCCCGTCGTGATGCAGCACGGACGAGATCGTGGTCGTGAGTTCAGCGATGCGCCACGACACCATCAGGTCGCCGAAGTCGATGACGCCGTCGAGCATCCGATCGTCATCAGGGCTGCGCACGAGGTTGTCATCAGCCAGATCGCCGTGCACGACCTGCCTGGGAAGCTGGGCCGACAGCTCCTCGAGGCGGCGCGCCTCGGTGCGCGTCGCGCTCCTCACCCGCTCGCGCAGGTCGAGGTCGTCGATGTGGTCGGCGAGCAGCTCGACCACGCGAGCCCCATGACGCAGATCCCATTGCAGCACCCGCTCCGCGGGGGCCCATGGCAGGGTCGCGAGGGCCGCGCTCACCTCGCCCGAGACCCGGCCCATCTCGGCGACCATCGCGGGCGAGAGGGGCGCACTGCCGTTCAGAGTGCCGCCGTCGAGGAAGCGGAGCAGGCGCACGACGTGCCGCTGCCCTGAGGCCTCGAGGACCGCGCTCTCCCCCATTCGCGTCGCCGTTCTCAGTCCCGGAGCGGCATCCGCGATCCACTGCGCCGCGCGATCCTGCTCGTCGATGGTGTCGCTGCCGAAGGCGCTGTTGGAGACCTTCATCATCGCGATCGGGGCGTCGTTCGTCGCCTGAGCGTCGAACAGGAGGAAGTTCGCGTCCTGCTGACTTCCGAGGTCGACGACGCGCACGGTGAGCCCGAACGCCTCGGCCGCCCAGCCCTCGACCTGTCCGATCGACACCTCGGGCGCCGGCAGCGACCCCGCCGCGAAGAAGTCGAAACTGGGGGAGATCTCGTCCGTCGTCATGTCGATCGCCGTTCCCTTCGCACCTGCACTACCCGCGTGCCTCGCTGATCGAGTTCGCCCCGTCGACCGTGATCAACTGACCCGTGATGTACGACGCCCCTTCGGCGGCGAGAAAGGCGATCGCGTGCGCGACCTCCTCGGGGGTTCCGGGTCGACCGACCGGCGTCGCCGCCCCCATCGCGCGTTCGTGATCGGTCGCGGATGCCGTGTCGATCCATCCCGGAGCGACCGCGTTCACGGTGATACCGAACGAGGCCGTTTCGATCGCGACCGCACGCGTCAAGCCTACGACTCCCGCCTTGGCCGCGTGGTAGCCGACATCTCCCGCATAGGCGGCGACGGGGCCGGACACCGACGAGACATTGACGATCCGGCCGTATCGAGCCGCCATCATCCCCGCGATCACGGCGCGCGTCATGAGGAACGAGGTCGTCAGATTGCGCTCGAGAGAAGAGTGCCACTCTGTCGTCGACAACTCGTCGATCGCTCCCGGCGCCTCGGGATTCGACATCGAGGTCATGCCGGCGTTGTTGACGAGCACGTCGACGCCGCCGAACTCCCGGACGGCGTGCCCGATCACCGCGTCGACACCAGTCTGCGTCGTCAGATCGGCGACGACGCCCTCGGCGTCGATCCCGTTCGCCTTCAGCTCGTCCACTCGGGCGGCGATACGATCCGTGGTCGACGTGAGCACGAGGCGCATTCCATCCGCGCCCAACCGATGGGCCGCCGCGAAGCCGATGCCGTGCTCGCTGCCCGCGCCGGTGATGATGGCGACGCGGGGTCGGGGCGACATCACTGCCGGTCGCCTCCCACGACGATGCGTCCGCCGACGACCGTGAGCAGAACCTCGGCCTCACCGAGACTCTCCGGCGAGACCGCGCGAGGATCGCGGTCGAGCACGGTGATGTCGGCGATGGCTCCGACGCTCAGCACGCCACCGGTCCCGCCGATGCTGCGGTAGGGCTCGACCGTGAACCCGCGCAGGGCATCCATGACATCAAGCGCCTGGTGGGGGCCGATCGGTTCGGCATCGGGGTCGTCATGGGGGCGACGCAACTGCGCATCCGCGAGGATGGCCACCGCGTTGCTCGGAGCGATCGGCCAGTCCGAACCCAGCGCGAGGGGGATCCCTGCGCTCACGATGTCGCGGGTTCTGAAGCCCCGCTTCGCGCGCTCCTCGCCCAGCCGACGCGACCAGTTGTCGCTGCCGTCGGCGCGGGTGAACAGCGTGCAGTGGGTCGGCTGCATGCTCGCGGTCGCCCGAGATGTCACGAACACCTCGAGTGCGGCATCCGTCATGGTCTCGATGTGTTCGACTCGGTGGGTCGCCGAGGCGCCCGCCAACCCGTCGATCGCGCGCACGACGAAGTCGATGCCCGCGTCTCCGATGGCGTGTGTGGTGGTGGGGATGCCGAGCCGATCCAGTTCGGTGATCGCCGCGCGGTACTCCTCCGGCTCGAGCCAGATCGATGCCGTGGATTCTCCCAGGCAGTCCGGCTCGTGCAGCCAGGCCGTGCCGTTGTCGATGGTGCCGTCGATCATGAGCTTGACGCCTTCGACCACCCACCCGCGACCCCGCGTGCCCTGCAGCTCGGCCAGGCGGGTGACCTCATGCAACGGCGCACCCGGCACGAACCACGGCGACAGCCGAAGGCGGATCGGCAGGTCGCGCGTCGCCTCGATCGCCTCGAGCAGTTCGATCGCGCCCGGGGCGAGATCCTGAACCTGTCCGGCGGTGAATCCGCCTCGCGCCATGTGCAGAAGCACCTCGTAGAGCGCCTCGGTGCGCTGCTCGAAACTCAGCTGGGGCAGCAACGATTCGACCAGGTGCACCGCTTGGAGCTCGAGCAGGTAGCCGGTCGGTCGGCCCGCCTCATCGGTGACGACCCGTGATCCGTCGGTGAACACCTCGTCGCCCGTGACACCCCCGAGCTCGAGGGCCCGCGACGATGCGAGGCCGGCATGAGCGTCGAAGAATCGGATGAACGCGGGGCGACCGCCGGCAACCGCGTCGAGCACTGCGTTCGAGACCGGGTCCTCACCGAAGACGTTGGGATCGAGGCCCCAGCCGAGAAGCCAGTCCCCCTCGCCCAATCCGGCCGCCTCCGCCCGCAGGGCTGACTCCACGTCGGCGAGCGTGCGGCATCGATTGAGATCGGCACCCCGGGTGAGGTCGATCCCGAAGACGGGGTGGATGTGGCTGTCGACGAACCCCGGCAGGATGGCCGCGCCCGGGAGTTCGACCACCTGAGTGGCCTCCCCGATGTACGACTGCAGGGAGCTCCTGCTCCCGAGCGCGACCACGACCCCCGCCGCGATGGCCAGGCCTTCGGCATCCTCGCCCCCCGGCGCGTCGGTGGCCATCGTGACCACCGACGCGCCGAACACCCCGAGGTCGGCGGGGGTCGGGGGCGTCACTTGACCGTCGCCGCCTCGTCGTCGACGGTCGAGCCCTCGGAGCCGCCGATGCGTGCGAACACCGCGGGCTTGCGTGCCCGGAGGTAGACCGCGTACACGGCGCCGATGGCCAGCACCACCGGCACCACCGCGAGGATGATCGCGTTGATCGTCGGACCGGCGGCGGTCAGGTAGTCGATCGTGATCACCAGAATCACGAGCAGCACCGCCATCGCCACGAGCGAGAGGATCGAGGCTGGCAGCACGTACCACCGGCGCGGGAGCTGGCGGTTGCGCAGGATGAAGATCAGCACGGAGACCGACGCGAGAAGCTGCAGCGTGATGATGCCGTACACGCCGGGCGAGTTGACCAGGATCACGAGCTGGGTCAGCGGGTCGAGCCCCGCCAGGCCGAAGGCGAGCACGACGACGATCGCCACGATGCTCTGGATGAGACCAGCGACCCACGGCGCGCCCTTGGAGTTGGTGCGCGTGAAGAGGGCGGGCAGGATGCCGTCACGCGACATCGCGAAGCTGTAGCGGTTGATCGCGTTGTGGAAGGCGAGCTGTCCGGCGAAGATGCTCGAGACGATCAGCACGAACATCACCGAGACGCCCCAGTCGCCGACATACATGCCCATGGCGATGAAGAAGAACGCCGCCGGGTCCTCGGCGATGACCCCTTGCACAGCCGCGTCGCCGAAGGCCTGGATGACCAACCACAGGGTGACGGTGTAGAAGATCGCCAGGAAGGCGACAGCGATGTACGTGGCGCGCGGGATCGCGCGCTCGGGGTTGCGGGTCTCACTGCGGTACAGCACGGTCGACTCGAAGCCCATGAAGGCGGCGAACCCGAAACCGAGGATCGCGAACATGCTCGGCGTGAAGATGTTCTCCGGCGCGAGGATGCCGAATCCCAGCTCGGAGCCGCGCTGGCTGAGGATGCCGACCGCGAGCACGACCAGAAGCACGGTCTCGAGTACGAGCAGCACTCCCAGCACCTTGGCGCCGACATCCACTCCCGCCGCGGCGAGGCCGAAGACCAGTACGGCGCCGATCAGGGAGAGGACCCACCAGGTCACGTCCAGTCCGAAGACCGTGGCGAACATCCCCTGGCCCAGGACACCGAACAGACCCCACAAGCCGATCTGCAGCAGGTTGTACGACACCCACGCCAAAAGGCCGGTGGCCAGCCCGACCACCTTGCCGAGGCCCACCGAGATGTAGGTGTAGAAGCCGCCCATCGACTTGAGGTTGCGGGCCATGAAGAGGAAGCCGATCGCGAACACGGCGAGCACCACGCCCGCGACGGCGTAGACGAGAGGCGCCGAGACGCCTCCGATCAGCACCGCCAGCGGGCCGATTCCGGCGAGCACGCTCAGCGGCGCGGCCGCGGAGATGACGAGGAAAACCACCCCCCAGGTGCCGAGTGCGGCGGACTTGAGCTTTCCGGTGGGCTCATTATTGAGCGGCGACGAGTCGAGAGTCATAGCAATCCCTTCGGTCGGGTGGACGACCCTGGCGACACTGCTCGGGGACGTTGCTGGACAGTGTGTCGCATGTCAACCCCGTTGCGCAATCGATTGGTCAAACTTTTCCACCCGGTCGTCGTAGGATCGCAGGGGAGGAAGGCATGGCGTCGACGCGGGTGGCTACGCTTCAGGACGTCGCCGACCTCAGCGGCGTCTCGCGCGGCACGGCGTCTCGAGCCCTCACGGGCCTGGGGCGGGTTTCCGCCGAGACCCGATCACGCGTGTTCGATGCGGCGAAGAGCCTCAACTACTCGACGAACAGCGGCGCTCGCAATCTTCGGCGGGCGCGGGCGGGCTCGATCGGACTCTGGCTGCCGCCGGGCATGAACTTCATGGAGTACTACATGAACTTCGCTGTCGGGGTCGTGGAGAGCACGAAGGACCAGGAGTTGACGGTCTCGCTCATCCCGGCCGATTATCCCGCCGCAAAGGCGGGAGGTCTCCACGTCGATGGCTTCGTCATGACCGATGTCATCAGCGGCGATGAGCTCGCTCGCGCGATCCTCGACTCCGGTCGTCCCGTTGTCGTCTCCGAGCTGGTGCCGCCCGGGATGCCCGAACCGACCGCGACCGTGGCAGCCGATCACACCGCGGCGATGAGTCAA
>CALRZA010000021.1:0-12817 GCA_943372535.1 Auritidibacter sp. Marseille-P8566 | reverse complement strand
TTCGGGAAGTTGGTGATGTACGAGCCGAGCGCCTTGATCTGCGCCGCGGCAGCCGCGTACTCCTCCCACGTCGTGGGAACAGCGATTCCGGCCTCCTCGAAGAGGTCGGCGCGGTAGTACATCGCGATGGGGCCGGAGTCCTGCGGGATGGCGTAGACCGCGTTGTCTTCACCGAAGGTCACCTGGCTCCAGGTCCAGTCGACGAACTGGTCGCCGGCGGCCAGGATGTCGCCGCACTCGGCGATGTTCTCGAGGCCGTCCTGCACCCGGAAGTTGGGCAGGGCGTCGTACTCGACCTGACCGAGGTCGGGAGCGTTGCCCGCCTTGATCTGGTTGAAGAAGTTCTGGTAGGTGCCGGCGTTGCCGCTGGGACCGGTCTGGAACTCGACCTGGATGTCGGGGTTCTCCTCGTTCCAGAGCTCGACGACCTGATCCATGCCGGGAACCCAGCTGGCGAAGGTCAGGTTGACCGGACCGTCGGCCGGCACGCAGCCGCTGGCAGGCTCACTGGTGGCAGTCGTGCAGCCGGCGAGCGCGAGCGCCGACACCACCGCAGCAGCCATTGCTGTGGTTCGAAGAGTGCGTTGCATGTCATTCCTTTTCGTTGCAGTGTCACGACCCGGGTTCGGGCCATGTGGTGGCAGGGACTACTTGATGCTTCCCGCGGCAAGACCGCCGCTCCAGAACCGCTGAAGGCTCAGGAAGGCGATGATGAGCGGCACGATCGAAACGAAGGCTCCGATCACGACGAACGACCGGAGCTCAGGGTTCTGGCCGATCGCGCTGTTCCAGGAGTACAGACCGAGGGTCACCGGGAACAGGCTGGGATCCCGCAGCATGATGAGCGGCAGGAAGAAGTTGTTCCAGATCGCGACGAACTGGAAGAGGAAGATCGTCACGAGCGCCGGGGCCATCAGGCGGGTGGCGATCGTGAAGAAGGTGCGCACCTCGTTGGAACCGTCGAGACGGGCGGCCTCAAGGAGCTCGTCCGGCACGCTCGACGCCGCGTAGATGCGGGCGAGGTAGACCCCGAACGGGCTGACGATGCTCGGCAGGAACACCGCCCAGAAGGTGTTGGTCAGTTCGACCTGGCTGAAGATCAGGAACAGCGGCAGGGCCAACGCCGTGGCGGGCACCAGCACCCCGGACAGCACGATATTGAACACGGCCTCGCGACCCCAGAACTGGTACTTCGCGAGCGCGTACCCGCACATGGCCGCGATCAGGGTGCCCAGGAGCGCTCCCGCACCCGCGTAGAGGATGCTGTTGAGGATCCACTTGAGGAAGACGTTGTCGTTGTACGCGAAGAGACCACCGAGGTTGTTGATGAAGGTGGGAATCGCCTCGGGGGTGAAGACCAACGCCGGCGTCGTCGTGAACTCGCCCTGCGTCTTGGTGGATGACACGAGAAGCCACCAGATCGGGATCAGGAAGTAGAAGGTGAAGACTCCCATGATCAACATCGCCGCGGCGCGGGAGAGGATCGGCTCGCGCTGCGAGCCTCGGCCGGTCGACTGACGGCTCAGGGTGGTGGCGCTCATGCGAAGGCTCGCTTCTGGGTGACCTTGAGGAAGACGAAGGAGAGCACGAACGTCGCGAGGGCGAGCACGACGGAGAAGGCCGCCGCGAGGCTGTAGTTCGGAACCGAGGCCGTGGTGTACACGGCGAGGTTGGGCGTGAAGGTCGAGTTGATCGCGGTGCTGAAGCTGCGCAGGGTCTGAGGCTCGGCGAGCAGCTGCAACGTGCCGATGATCGAGAACACGGCGGTCAGGATGAGCGCTGGCGTGACCAAGGGAATCTTGATCTGCCAGGCCACCACCCAGTTGCTCGCCCCGTCGATCTTCGCCGCCTCATAGATCTCGGTCGGGATGGCCAGCAACGCCGAGTAGATGATCAGCATGTTGTAGCCGACGTAGACCCACGTGACGATGTTGGCGATCGACCAGAGCACGAGATCGGCGCCGAGGAACGGCACGTTCTGGGTGATCGCGCTGAACGGCGAGAGCGACGGCGAGTAGAGGAAGCCCCACATGATCGCCGCGATGACTCCGGGCACCGCGTACGGCGCGAAGAACGCGAGTCTGAAGAACTTCTTGCCCTTCACGAGGGGCGAGTCGAGCAGCAGGGCGAACAGCAACGCGAGGCCGAGCATGATCGGCACCTGCACGACGCCGAAGAGGAGCACCCTCAGCACGGACATCCAGAAGTCACTGGCCTGGAAGACCGCGATGTACTGCGTCAGCCCCCCGAACACCGTGATGGCGGGCCCGAAGGTGCCGTCGCGCTCGACCGTCAGGAAGGACTGGTAGATCGCGTAGCCGATCGGGATGACGTAGAAGAGCACGTACAGCAGCAGGAACGGTCCGATGAAGATCGCCAGGGCCCTGCGGTGGCGGCTCGACGAGCTGCGCCCCACCCTCGGTCGGTTGGCTCGCAAGGAGGTCACCGTCATATCGATTTGCCCCGATCGTCATTGGTCTGGTGCAGGTGACATCGAACCGGAAGGGGTTCGTTGCGCGAGTGCTGGTGCCGTCAGAAGTCGCTCTGCGCGATTTCTGTGAACGCTCCCATCTTATTCACACGATTTTTGAACTGTCAACAGATCGGGACGACAGACGACCCCCGAACGGGTGGTCCGGGGGTCGTCGTCGAGTGAGTCGGCGCTGCTTCTGCCGCCCTATGAGGCCGCCGGGACCAACGGCACGCTGCCCGCGCTGCAGTAGGAGCCGGGGCGGTGCGCGGTGTGGGCGACGCGCAGTTCGGTCTCCCGGTCACCCTGGGCGACGGGGCGGAACTCCGGGCTGATCGACCACGGGAACTGACTCTTCTCCGGGTTCGCGGCGGCGTGCTCGGCGAGCCCGAGCGGAACCAGTCGAAGCCTCTGGTCGACCCACGCCGCATCCCACGGCCCCTCGCTCATGATCTGCTCGGCCGCACGGAACTCGTAGTAGATCGTGCGCCGCAGCTTGTTGCCGGTGACCGCCTCGGATCCGTGCACCACCATGACGTCGTGCACGAGGATGTCGCCCGGCTCCATCTCCACTTGCACGACGCCGGGGGCGTCCCAGCCGTACTTGTCCTTCAGGTCGCAGATGTCGACCGGCTGCTGGTGCGAGCCGGGGGCGACCCGCAGGGCCCCCTCGCCGATCCGGGACGCGTCGAGGTAGACGTCGACGTTGAAGACGCGGTAGTTGCGCGGATGCACGGCGTCCTGATGCCATTCGATGGCGGCGCCGTCACCCTCGTTCTTGAAGACCAGGGACTCGTAGGTCGGCACGAAGTTCGGGCCGGCGAGGCTCTCCGCGATGCCGAGAACCGCGGGGCTGCCCAGCAGCTCGAGCGAGGCGGCCTGGCCCTTGTTGTGCACGTAGTCGACGCGGAACATGACCCGACCGATCGCGCGGTTGGCGTAGTGGTAATCCACCGAGGCAGGGTCGTCGTCGGGCACCTGGCGCCCCTCGTCGACCCAGACCGTGGCGGCGTCCTGCAGTCGCGCGAGCAGGTCGGCGGGCACGCGATTGCGCAGGATGAGGTACCCGTTCTCGTCGAAACTGCGCACCTGCTCCTCGGTGAGCAGGTGCGGGTCGATCAGGGTGTCCGAGGCGGTGGATGGTGACATGGATCGCTCCTTGATGGCCGGGATGTGCGCGGCAGTTCCGCCGTGAGAACGACGGTAGTGATTATGATCGCGAATAGTTTCCGCTTGCAGCACCGACAATTCCGGGATCCTCATGCATGTCGACACCAGTCGGCCCAGTTTCGGGCTGGCCAGCCAGCGTTCGTCCCAGGCGCGGATGACCGTGGCCCACCAGCACGATGACATCGAGTTCAACTTCGCCCCGACCGGCCTGCGGTACCGCATCGATGGCGCCGTCGTCGAGATGCCCCCGCAGCGGATGACCGCATTCTGGGCCGCGCGGCCTCACCAGCTGATCGACGACGCCCCGGACGAGTGGGTGCACTGGCTCACCGTGCCCCTCGGCATGCTGATGTCGTGGACCGTGCCGGACGGGTTCGTGACGAGCCTGCTGCGCGGCGAGGTGCTGCAATTGGACGACGACGACGCGAGTCCGGATGCCCTCAGCCGGTTGACCCAGTGGACGCGGGACCTCGGGGCAGGCACCCCGTGGGCGGAGGGCACCGTGCGGCTGGAGCTGGAAGCCTACCTTCGCCGGGTCTCCGCGACACCGTTGGGGGCGCTCCTGCCGCCCGAGCCGACCGCGGTGGCTCCGCGGCCCTCCGCGTTGGCCGGACGGATGGCCGAGTTCATCGCCGCCCGGTCGGCCGAGCCGATCACCGTGGCCGACGTCGCGCGGGCGGTTCATGTGCATCCCGGATACGCCATGACGGCGTTCCGGCGGGGGGTGGGGACGACGATCGGGTCGTACCTGACCCAGTGCCGGGTCGCCCACGCCCAACGACTGCTGCTCACGTCAGATCTGCCCGTTCACGACGTCGGGATCGCCGCGGGCTTCAGCTCGGTGAGTCAGTTCTACGACCGCTTCAGTGCCGCGTGCGGCACGTCCCCCGGCGCCTATCGCCGAGCCCACCTCCGGCCGGCGGGCTGACTCCCGCGTCGATGGGGTTGCCGCGATGACCCCGAACGGCCGAACGGCCCCGATTCCCAGAGAATCGAGGCCGCCCGGTGATCGTGAGAGGTGATCAGCGACCGCCGGCGCGACGCTTGTTGAAGACGTCGAAGGCGACGGCGAACAGCAGCACGAGGCCCTTGACGGCCTGCTGCCACTCGATGCCGATGCCGAGGATCGACATGCCGTTGTTGAGGACACCGATGATGAGACCACCGATGATCGCGCCACCGATGGTGCCGACACCACCCTGCACGGCCGCGCCACCGATGAAGGCCGCGGAGATCGCCTCGAGCTCGAAGCCGTCACCGGCCTTCGGGCCGGCGAGGTTGAGTCGCGCGGTGAAGACGAGGCCCGCGAGAGCGGCGAGCAGACCCATGTTGACGAAGATGTAGAAGTCGACCTTCTTCACCTTGACGCCCGAGAGCTCGGCGGCGTGACGGTTGCCACCGATTGCGTACACGTGGCGGCCGAAGACGCTGCGGTTCGTGACGATGCCGTAGACCAGCACGAGCACGGCCAGGATGATCAGGGTCACCGGGATGCCCTTGAAGGTGGCGAGCGCGTAGGCGAACGCGAGAACACCGGCCGAGACGAGCACGAGCTTGGCGACGAACCAGGCGAAGGGCTCGACCTCCTGGCCGTAGCTGCGGCGACCGGCGCGGGTGCGCACCTGCTGAACGATGAGGCCGACGATCGCGAGCACTGCGACACCCATCGTCAGCGGATCGACCGGGAACTCCCCGAACACATTCGTCAAGAACCCGTTACCGAGCGCGCGGTACTCCTCCGGGAACGATCCGATGTTGGAGTTGCCGAGCACGACGAGCGCGAGACCGCGGAAGATGAGCATGCCCGCCAAGGTCACGATGAAGGCGGGGATGCCGACATACGCGATCCAGAACCCCTGCCAGGCGCCGACCAGGGCTCCGATCGCGAGCGAGAGGATGATCGCGATCCACCACGGCATCTCCATCTTCACGGCGAAGACACCGGAGACGGCGCCGATGAACGCCGCGACCGATCCGACCGACAGGTCGATGTGACCGGCGACGATGACGATCACCATGCCGATCGCAAGGATCAGGATGTAGCCGTTCTGCACGATCAGGTTCGAGATGTTCTGCGGACGCAGCAGGATCCCGTTGGTCAGGAACGAGAACAGCACGACCACCGCGATGAGCGCGAGGAAGATGCCGTTCTTGCCCAGGTCCGAGACGATCGGGCTGAGCCAGGACCGGGGCCCGCTGACAGCGGCGGGCTTGGTGGACGTGTCAGTCATGAGTGTGATGCTCCTTGTGCGTGGTTCGCCGGGCCCGCTAGCGGGGCGTTTCCATGGTCATGAGTTTGAGGAGGGCCTCGGGGTTCGCCTCCGCGATCGGAAGCTCGCCGGTGATGCGACCCTCGGAGAGGGCGTAGATGCGGTCGCAGATGCCGAGCAGTTCGGGCAGTTCGGACGAGATCACGATGATGCCCTTCCCCTCCGCCGCGAGCCGGTTGATGATCGTGTAGATCTCGTACTTCGCGCCGACGTCGATGCCGCGGGTGGGCTCATCGAGGATCAGCACATCGGGATCGGAGTAGATCCACTTCGACAGCACGACCTTCTGCTGGTTGCCGCCCGAGAGCTTGCCGGTCTTGGCGAGCACCGAAGGCGCCTTGATGTTGAGGCTCGCGCGGTACTCGTTCGCGACCTTGTACTCCTCGTTGTCGTTGACGAGGCCGAGGCGTGAGAGCTTGTCGAGCGACGCCATCGAGATGTTGCGCTTGATGTCCTCGATGAGGTTGAGGCCGTAGACCTTGCGGTCCTCGGTCGCGTAGGCGAGGCCGTTGGCGATCGACTCGGCGACCGTGCGGGTCTGGATCTCCTCGCCGTTCTTGAAGACCTTGCCCGAGATGCGGCTGCCGTAGCTGCGACCGAAGAGGCTCATCGCGAACTCCGTGCGACCGGCACCCATGAGGCCGGCGATGCCGACGATCTCGCCGCGACGCACGTTGAGGTTGACGGCATCCACCATGACCCGGTTCGGGTCCTGCGGGTGGTGGGCGGTCCAGTCCTCGACCCGCAGGATCTCCTCGCCGATGTGAGGCGTGTGATCCGGGTAGCGGTGCTCGAGGTCGCGACCGACCATGTCCTTGATGATGCGCTCTTCGGTGACGTCGCTCTTGGCGATCGTCTCGATCGTCGTGCCGTCGCGGATGACCGTGACGGTGTCGGCGATCTTCTTGATCTCGTTGAGCTTGTGGCTGATGATGATCGACGTGATGCCCTGCGCCTTGAGGTGCAGGATCAGGTCGAGCAGGTGGTCGGAGTCCTCATCGTTGAGGGCCGCGGTCGGCTCGTCGAGGATGAGCAGCTTGACGCGCTTCGAGAGCGCCTTCGCGATCTCGACGAGCTGCTGCTTGCCGACGCCGATGTCGCGGATCTTGGTGGTCGGGTTCTCCTTGAGGCCGACGCGGGCGAGGAGCTTTGAGGCTTCTTGGTTCGCCTTGTTCCAGTCGATGAGGCCGAAGAGACCCTTGACCTCGTTGTTGAGGAAGATGTTCTCGGCGATCGAGAGGTAGGGGCTCAGAGCGAGCTCCTGGTGGATGATGACGATGCCCTTGGCCTCGCTGTGGCGGATGTCGCCGAACTCGACGACCTCGTTCTCGAAGACGATGTCGCCTTCGTAGGTGCCGTGCGGGTAGACACCCGAGAGCACCTTCATGAGGGTGGACTTGCCCGCGCCGTTCTCGCCGCAGATCGCGTGGATCTCGCCGCGCTCGACCTCGAGGGTCACGTCCTGCAGGGCCTTGACGCCGGGGAAGGTCTTGGTGATGGAGCGCATCTCCAGGATGTTCGTGGTCACGTCAGCGCCAACTTCCTTGTTCGTGGCTTCGCTTGAATGTAACTAGGGGGGATCGTATCGGCTCACGGGAGCCGGTGGTGGAGAAGTCTTGCGACTCCCCCACCACCGGCGGGGTGAAACCTACGTCAGAGACGCGACCTGGTTAGAGGCCGAGCTCCTCAGCGGTCCAGTAGCCCGTGTCAACGAGAGCCGACTCGACGTTGTCCTTGACGACCGGCACCGGGCCGAGCAGGAAGGACGGGACAACGAGCTTGCCGTTGTCGTACGTCGTGGTGTCGTTGATCTCGGGCTCGGTGCCCTCGAGGACGGCGACGGCCATGCCGGCCGCAACCTTCGCGAGCTCGCGGGTGTCCTTGAAGATGGTGGCGTACTGCTCACCGGAGAGGATCGCCTTGACCGAGTCGACCTCGGCGTCCTGGCCGGAGATGATCGGCCAGCCCTCGCCCACCGTGTAGCCGGCGTCCGTCAGCGCGGAGATGATTCCACGCGACAGGCCGTCGTACGGGGAGAGAACCGCGTTGACCTTGCTGCCGTCAGAGTAGTTCGCCGTGAGGAGGTCCTCCATGCGGCTCTGAGCAACCTCACCGTCCCAACGAAGGGTCGCGGCCTGCTCGATGTCGGTCTGACCCGACTTGACGACGAGCGTTCCGTCATCGATCAGCGGCTGGAGCACGTCCATGGCGCCGTTGAAGAAGAAGAACGCGTTGTTGTCGTCGAGCGAGCCGGCGAACAGCTCGATGTTGAACGGACCGGCAGGAGCGTCCGCGAGGGGGGCACCCTCGAGGTCGGTCAGGCCGAGGCCGTTGAGCAGGGTCCAGGCCTGCTGCTGGCCGACGAGGAAGTTGTCGAACGTGGCGTAGTAGTTCACGTTCTCCGAGTCGCGGATGAGGCGGTCGTAGGCGATGACCGGGATGCCACCGTCAGCGGCCTCCTGCAGCACGCTGGTGAGCGTGGTGCCGTCGATCGCGGCGATGATCAGGACCTTGGCGCCCTTGGTGATCATGTTCTCGACCTGGCTGACCTGGGTGGGGATGTCATCCTCGGCGTACTGAAGGTCGACCTGGAAGCCGGCCTCTTCGAGGGTGGCCTTCAGGGCGTCGCCGTCGGCGATCCAGCGCTCGGACGACTTGGTCGGCATCGCAACGCCGATCAGGCCGCCTTCGCCACCGTCGGTGCCGCCGTCGGTCGCCGGGGCGCAGGCCGCGAGGCCGGCAACCATGGCACCAGCAGCAACGAGAGAGAGAATGGTCCTCTTCTTCACTGTGTTTCCTTTCGATTGATGGACAACATTGTCATTTGTGGTGCGTTTTGCCCGGTCTCGTCCATGAAGATCGGGCGTCTGCCCGGGACGGATCCCGGGAAGTCTGGGTCAGGTCAGCGCCCCCTGGGGGGTCTGTCCGTAGACGTTCTGGTAGCGGTCGAAGAGCGAGTCGATGGCATCCTGCGGGATGGGGACGAGCGGACCGCCGTCGCGGGCCAGCTGCACGGTGCGGGCGACATCCTCGACCATGACCGCAGCCTTGACGGCGTCACGGGCGTTGCGGCCGATCGTGAACGGGCCGTGGTTGCGCATCAGCACGGCGCGCGAGCGGTGACCGCTGAGCGTCTCGACGATGCCGCGGCCGATCGAGTCGTCGCCGATGATGGCGAACGGGCCGACCGGCACGGGGCCGCCGAACTCGTCGGCCATCGCGGTGATGACGCAGGGGATCTCCTCGGCGCGGGCCGCCCAGGCAGTGGCGTACGGCGAGTGCGTGTGCACGACTCCGCCGACGTGGCTCATGTGGCGGTAGACGTAGGCGTGGGCAGCGGTGTCGCTCGAGGGCTCGCGCTCGCTGCCGGGGGTGTCGGGGATGACGGTGCCGTCGAGATCGCAGACGATCATGTTCTCGGGGGCGAGGTCGTCGTAGGCGACGCCGCTCGGCTTGATCACGAAGACGTCGGCGCCGGGAACGCGGCCGGAGACATTGCCGCCGGTCCAGACGACCAGGCCGTAGCGCACCAGTTCAGAGTGAAGAGCGGCAACCTCCTCGCGAGTTCGCGCAATGGCGACCTCGACCTCAGGGCTGAACGTGCTCAATTGGACTCCATCGTCTGTGGTGCTGAACTGCGTGGTGGTGACGTGTGACCCGGATGTGACCGTTTCACATAACGGTGATCAGAATACACACGAAACGGTCACATCTGTCAACATCGCAGGTCACCGATAGGTCACGATCTGGCGGCGGCTCATCGCGGGGCCGCCGTGGAGCGACGCACGACCAGCTCGGGCTTGATCTGCCCGTGGTCGACGTCGGCTCCCTGCAGTTCGGCGAGCAGGAGCGACACCGCCCGGCGACCGATCTCGCCGAAGTTCTGGCGGATGGTGGTCAACGGCGGGAAGAAATGCGCGGCCTCGGGGATGTCGTCGAAGCCCACCACGCTCACATCGCCGGGCACGTCGAGTCCGGAGTCCCAGCACGCGTGCATGAAGCCGAGCGCCATCTGGTCGTTGCTGGCGAAGACCGCGGTGAAGTCGCGCAAGCGCAGCAGCTCCAGCCCGGCGTAGTAGCCGAAGTGGGCGCTCCAGTCGCCGAGGATCGGGGCGCGGGTGCGCAGGTCGGCCGCGTTGATCGCGTCGAGGTAGCCCTGCATGCGGGCCTCGGCCTCGATCCAGTCCTGCGGGCCCGAGATGTGCATGATCTCGGTGTGACCCAGGTCGATGAGGTGCTGGGTGGCGAGTCGCGCGCCGGCCACCTGGTCGACCGACATGCTGTGGTCGGCGCCGCCGACATCCGCGTTCTGCAGGGTCACGTACGGCACGTCGATCTGCAGCTCGCGGATCGCCTCGAGCACGCGCACCTGCGGCGCGATCACGACGAGCGCCTCGATCGACTGGGTGAGCAGGTGGTCGAGGGCGGCCTTGATCGACGGGTACTCGCTCGAGGCGACGCTCGTCACCGTGATGCGGTAGCCGGCCTCGCGCGCGGCGTGCTCGATGGCGGTGACACTCGTGGTGGGCCCGTAGTGAGCGTTCTGCGAGGTGAGCACGCCGATCGTGCGGGAGCGACTCGTGACGAGAGCGCGGGCCGCCTGGTTGGGTCGGTACCCGATCTCGCGGATGACGTCGAGCACCCGCTGCTTCGTGCTGTCACGGATGCTCGGATGCTCGTTGAGCACGCGGGAGACGGTCTGGTACGAGACCCCGGCGAGTTTCGCGACGTCGCGGATGTTCGGCGCGCGAACCTTCTCTGGCTCCATCGCTCGTCCGCGCTCCATTGCTCGTGTGTACGTTCACATTCCGAGCTTCCATTATGCACGCACGAGGTCGGCACGCACTGCCGGGCCCGCGCCTCGACGTGCGAGTTGTGGTCGCCGCCTCCGCGCGTGGGGCGACCCGAACTCGCAAGTCGGCGGAGGAGGGGTCAGAGGCCCTGGGCGAGGCGGTAGTACGCCGCGTTCCAGCGCACCTCCTTCTGGAAGTCGCGCAGCGTGGTGTCCTCGTCGATGACGAGCAGCTCGGCCCCGGCCATTTCGGCGAAGTCGCGGAAGACATCCACGCTCACCGCGGTCGACATGACCGTGTGGTGGGCGGCGCCGGCCGTGAGCCAGCACGCCGCGCTCGTGGCGAAGTCGGGCGCGGGCTTCCACACCGCGCGACCGACGGGCAGCTTGGGCATCGGGGCATCCAGCGGCACGTTCTCGACGACGTTGGCGACGAGACGGAAGCGGTCGCGCATGTCGCTCATGGCGACGACCACGGCGGGGCCGCTGTCGGCGGTGAAGACGAGGCGCACCGGATCCTCCTTGCCGCCGATGCCGAGCGGGTGGATCTCGAGGCTGGGCTTCGCCGTGGTCAACGACGGGCTCACCTCGAGCATGTGGGCACCGAGGATCTTCTCCTCGCCAGGCGTGAGGTGGTAGGTGTAGTCCTCCATGAGGGAGGCGCCGCCGGGCAGGCCGGCGCCCATGACGTTGGCGACGCGCACGAGGATCGCCGTCTTCCAGTCGCCTTCCGCGCCGAAGCCGTAGCCGTCGGCCATGAGGCGCTGCACCGCGAGGCCCGGCAGCTGGCGCAGGGCGCCGAGGTCTTCGAAGCTCGTCGTGAAGGCCGAGAAGCCGCCCGCCTCGAGGAACGACCTCAGACCGAGCTCGATCGCGGCGCCGTAGCGCAGCGAGTCGTGGCGCTCCGCGCCCTTCCGCAATTCGGGCACGATGTCGTAGCTCGCCTCGTACTCGGCGACGAGGGCGTCGATGTCGGCCTCGGAGGCCGCGTGCACGGCATCCGCGAGCTCGTTGACGCCCCACGTGTTGACCTGCACGCCGAAGCGGATCTCGGCCTCGGTCTTGTCGCCCTCGGTCACGGCGACGAAGCGCATGTTGTCGCCGAAGCGCGCGAGCTTCATCGAGCGGGTCGCCGCCCAGCCGCTCGCGGCGCGCGCCCAGGTGCCGATGGATGCCGTGACGGCCGGGTTGCTCGCGTGCCCCACCACGGTCTTGCGCGGCACCGCCATGCGGCTCAGGATGTAGGCGTGCTCCCGGTCGCCGTGCGCGGCCTGGTTGAGGTTCATGAAGTCGAAGTCGATCTCGTCCCAGGGCAGCGCGACGTTGGCCTGGGTGTGCAGGTGCAGCAGCGGCTTGTCGAGGGCGTTGAGGCCGTGGATCCACATCTTGGACGGGCTGAAGGTATGCGCCCAGGTGATCACCCCGATCACGCTGTCGTCGGCGTTCGCGTCGAGCATCGCGCGGCGGATCGCGTCGGAGCTCTTGAGCACGGGCATCCACTGGATCGTCACCGGGATGTCGCTCGAGGCGGCGAGCTGGGCGACGACGTCCTTGCTCTGCTCGGCGACCTGCGCGAGGGTCTCGGGGCCGTAGAGGTCCTGGCTGCCGGTGAGGAACCAGACCACGTTCTTCTTCAGGTCGGGGATGATGCTGCGGCTCATGGGGTGTCCTTCGGTTGCGTTCGAGGCGGTTCGGTGCGGGTCAGATGGCGGTCGCGGCAGCGCGCTCGATGGCGAGCCCCGCGCGGTAGCGGTCGAGGTAGCGGGCGAAGCCGTCGACGTCGTCGAGGTAGGGCTCCACCACCGTGAAGGTCGCGCCACGGAAGACGTGGCTCTGGAGGTAGTCGGCGAGCGACTCGCTGGCGCCCGACGTCGTGTAGGCCGCGAGCACCGCGATGCCCCACGCTCCGCCCTCGGAGGCGGTCTCGGCGATCGACACCGGCACGTGCAGTGCGGCCGCGAGGAACCGCTGCGCGACGCCCGCGGTGCGGAAGACGCCCCCGTGGGCGAACATGCGATCGAGCACGACCCCCTCGTCGTCGAGCACCGCCATGCCGAGGCTCAGCGTCGCGAACACGCCGTAGAGCTGGGCACGCATGAGGTTGCCGAGGGTGAA
>CALRZA010000020.1:0-12925 GCA_943372535.1 Auritidibacter sp. Marseille-P8566 | reverse complement strand
CGGCTACGCGTCGCTCGACTACGAGCCCAGCGGCGATCAGGAGGCCGACCTCGTGAAGGTCGACATCCTGCTCCAGGGCGAGGCGGTGGATGCCTTCAGTGCGATCGTGCACCGCGAGAAGGCCTACGCCTACGGCACTCTCATGGCGGAGCGGCTCAAGAAGCTCATCCCTCGCCAGCAGTTCGAGGTGCCGATCCAGGCCGCCATCGGGGCGCGCATCATCGCCCGCGAGACGATCTCGGCCATCCGCAAAGACGTTCTCGCCAAGTGCTACGGCGGTGACATCACCCGCAAGCGCAAGCTCCTCGAGAAGCAGAAGGAGGGCAAGAAGCGCATGAAGATGGTGGGCCGCGTGGAGGTGCCCCAAGAGGCGTTCATCGCGGCGCTGTCGGGTGATACCGAGGTCAAGAAGAAGTAGCGCGCTGGAGCTGAGAGCGAAGGCCATTTCTGGCCTTCCCCGCGATCGCACAGCGCTGACCGCCGTCTCGGCGGTCAGGAAGCCGATACCAAGACCCGAATATCGCTCGTGACCGGCTCTTTCTAGGGTCGAAGCAATGTCGGTGGTGCCTGCTTGACTGCAGGTATGGAAGCCTTCCAGACTGCCCTCGATCCGCGGATGCCCGACGTCCGTCTCGAGATCGGGCTCGCGCGCGCGGAGGTCGCCCGTCGGTCGGCGACGCGGGCGCATGCGGAGCAGCTGTCCGCGATCTCCGCCAGCCTGCGGGAGGCCCGCGAGTTCCCCGAGCTGTATCTCGGCCCGTCATTCCTGTCGTCGCGGGATGCCGCTGCCTTCGCCGAGCGCGCCGCCATCGCCGACATCGCGGTGCGCCTGTCGCTGTCGGAGCAGGCGGTTCGCACCCAGGCGCATGAAGCCGACACCCTGCGTGAGTCGACGCCCAAGGTGTGGCATGGCTTCCGCGAGGGCGATGTCTCGGCGGCGAACGCCGCGACCGTCGCGTCGCTCGTTGTCGGGCTGCCCGACCCGGCCGCGTTCGATACCGCGGTGCTCGAGCCGGCGTCGATTCTGGCGCCGGCCCGCTTCCGGCAGTTCGCCCGCGCCCTGCGCGAGCGGCTGGTCGACGAACCGGCGACCATTCGTCACAAGCGAGCCGCCGAAGCCCGGCGCGTGGTGGTCGAGTCCGACGTCGACGGCATGGCGTGGTTGCACGCCTACCTGCCCGCGGATGCCGCATACCGAGCGAAGGCGAACATCGACCGCATGGCGAAGAGCCTGTCGAAGGCCACGGACGAGACTCGCACCCTCGCGCAGTTGCGTGCAGACGTGACTACTGACCTCCTCGCCGGCATCCTCGGCGCGAAGGGCAGCGTCGGTGTCACAGTTGGGGTGACCGTCCCGGTGCTCACGCTGCTCGGCGGCGATGAATCGGGCATCCTCGAAGGGCACGGCCCCATCGATGCCGAGACCGCTCGCCGACTGGCCGCGCACGCGCCGAGTTTCTTCCGCATCCTCACCCACCCGGTGACGAGCGCCATCCTCGATCTCGACCGCACCACCTACAAGCCGCCTGCCGATCTGATGCGGTTGGTGAAGATCAAGGATGTCGTGTGCACGTTCGCCGGGTGCGGGAGGCCGGCGAGCGAGTGCGACATCGATCACGTGGCCCCGTGGGCTCACGGTGGCTCGACAAAAGAAGCCAACCTCGCGTCTCTGTGTCCACATCACCACAGGGTGAAGGACGAAAGCCTGTGGTCGGTCACGAGAGCGGCCGGAGTCAGCACCTGGCGAAGCCCGACCGGCGCGATCCGCACGAGTGATCCGCCGCCGTTCTAGTGCCCGCACGACCAGAATGGTGGCGTGGCGAGGTACAGCGTGGAGAGTGTTCGGGAGCTGGTCAACGGCGTCGTTCGCGACCTCTCGGCCCTCGGCCAGGAGTGGACTGCGGTCGAGCTTCCGGCTGATGGCCCGGTTTTCGGGACCGATGGGATGTGGAGTGTCGCCCTCGTCGATTCAACCGGTGAGCACGGCCCGCGAGTGTGGGTGGAAGACGAGCGCACGTTGAGACTGACGTGGCGTACGTCATCCATTGAATGGTTCGGATCTCCGCTAGAGGACCGCGGGAAGGGGCGACTCGTCGTCCCGAGGCGAGACGGTGGTCGCCCCCGCCGCGTCGTGCTGTAGCGGTCGACCTGCGCCCAGCCACAACCCCACCCGCACCGGTTCGCCCGGCCCTTGTAGCGAGCATCCAACACCCTCCGGCGATTCCCTGTGATCGTCGTACAGTGACGGCGTGACTGACTTCCGACCGGCCGTGGCCGACATGAACTTCATCCTCGAGCACGTCATCGGGTACGAGAGCATCGCCGCTCTCCCCGGGTACGAGCACGCTGACCTCGAGACCGTGCAGGGGCTCCTCGAAGAGGCCGCCGACTTCATGGCGAAGGTGGTGGCCCCCACCAACCGCATCGGCGACAAGGTCGGTGCCAAGCACACGCCCGACGGCGTCGTGATGCCGCCCGAGCTCACGAAGGCCTACAAGTCCTACGTCGACTCCGGCTGGGGCTCGATCCCGTTCCCTGAGGAGTTCGGCGGCGGCGGCTTCCCGTCCACCGTGGGTCTCGCCATCCAAGAGATGCTGCAGAGCTCCAACATGGGCTTCGCCCTCTGCCCCCTGCTCACTCAGGGTGCGATTGACGCGCTGCTGCACTACGGCAGCGACGAGCAGAAGGCGCTCTACCTGCCCAAGATGGTCAGCGGCGAGTGGACCGGCACGATGAACCTCACCGAACCGCAGGCCGGCTCGGATGTCGGCGCGCTCACGACGAAGGCCGTGCCGAACGACGACGGCACCTATGCGATCACCGGCCAGAAGATCTACATCACCTACGGCGATCACGACATGGCCGAGCAGATCGTCCACCTCGTGCTCGCGCGCACGCCGGGCGCCCCGGCCGGCACGCGGGGCATCTCGTGCTTCATCGTGCCCAAGTTCCACATCAACGACGACGGCACGCTCGGCGAGCGCAACGCCGTGACGCCGCTCTCGATCGAGCACAAGCTCGGCATCCACGCGTCGCCCACGTGCGTACTGAGCTATGAGGGCGCGACCGGCTACCTCATCGGCGAGGAGAACCTCGGCATGCGCATCATGTTCGTCATGATGAACGTCGCCCGACTCTCCGTCGGCATGCAGGGCGTCGCGCTGAGCGAGCGCGCCTACCAGCAGTCGCTCGACTACGCGAAGGAGCGTCGCCAGGGCCTCGCCATCGGCGCGACGGGCAAGGACTCCGCGATCATCGAGTTCCCGGATGTGCGCCGCATGCTCATGACGCAGAAGGCCTCGATCGCGGGCATCCGCCGCATGATGCTGCTCAACTCGACCTACATGGACATCGCGGAGCGCCACCCGGATGCCGCCGAGCGCGCGCGGGCGAGCGAGATCGCCGGCCTCCTCACTCCGATCTGCAAGGCGTTCGGCACCGACCTCGGCAACGAGCTCACCTCGATCGGCCTCCAGATCCACGGCGGCATGGGCTACGTCGAGGAGACGGGCGCCGCGCAGCACTACCGCGACGTGCGCATCGCCGCGATCTACGAGGGCACCAACGGGATCCAGGCCGCCGACCTGGTCAGTCGCAAGCTCGGAGTGCGCGACGGGGCCTCGTTCATGGAGTTCATCGCCCAGATGCGCGGCGTGCTCGGCGACCTCGAGGCCGCCGGCGACGACTTCGCCTCGATCCGCACCGAGCTCGCGAAGCAGTTCGACGCCCTGGAGACCGCGACGACGTGGATGCTGCGCACCGGGGTCGCCGACCCCAACGCGGTCCTCAGCGGTTCCGCGCCCTACCTGCGCATGTGGGGTCTGGTCGTCAGCGGTTGGCTGCTGGCCCGCTCCGCGATCGCCGGTGCTGCGACGGGTGACGCCGAGATCGCGGCGGAGCAGCTCGTGGTCGCCCGCTTCTTCGCCGAGCAGCTGCTGCCCGCGACGAGCGGACTGCTCGGGGCCGCGACCGGAGGGTCTCGCGACCTGTTCGCGCTCGCGCTGTAACGACCCGCTCGGCACTTAGCTGAACTCAACTCACGATATACTGCAATGCCACTGGGTAAAGTGGATGTCCGGTCCTGTACCCCAGGGCCGGTGGTGATCGTGATCGGGGAGGTGCCGGGTGGAGAAACCCCTGTGGCAGCGACCGGTCAGTTACGGCGCGATCGGCGCGAGTCAGGCTGCGGACCTGCTGCGGTATCCGCCGACGGGCTATCGCGCGTTCGAGCGCCGGGCGCGCATCGGACACGGTGACGCGCGCTTCGAGTACGCCTGGTCATCCGCCCTGTCGTGGGGCATCCAGAAGGGGGCGGGGTTTCGAGTCGAGCCCGTCGAGACGCCGGGGCACGTCACGCAGCAGACCTACACTCCGGTGAGTTTCGAGCCCGATGGAACGCCGGTCGCGGCGTCGATGGACGGCCTGCAGAACCACTTCGGTCCCGATGGCACTCCGTTCGTGAAGCCCGGCGATACCGTGTGGCTCATCATTCCGGTGCTCGGCCGCTGGTGGGAGGTGCGTGCGCCCGCCCGGGTCGTCATGGTGATCGACGAGCCCACGCGCAAGGGTTTCGTCTACGGAACGTTGGCCGGGCATCCCGAGGATGGCGAAGAGTCGTTCGTCGTCTCCCAACGCGACGACGGCTCCGTGTGGATCACGATCCGGGCGTTCTCCCGCCCGTCCAGTCGAGCCTGGTGGGCGGTCTACCCGGTGCTGCGGGTCATGGAGGAGTACTACACGCGTCGCTATCTGCGCGCGCTCGCCGTGCCGATCGACTGAGCGATCGCGTCGAGCACCGCGTCCAACCCCACCTCGAGGTCGTCGACGACGACGAGGGCGCTCGTCTGCTGCAGGTGCTCGACGGAGTACGCGCCGGTGGCGACCGCGATGAAGGGCAGCCCTGCGGTGTCGGCCGCCTCGCCATCCTTCACCGTGTCGCCGATGATCACGGCCTCCCGGTCGCCGAGAGTCTCTCGGGCGCTCGCGGTGAGGTGGTGTCGGGTGGGGGAGAGGTGCCCGAAGGCCGAGTACTCCCAGTCGAACACGTCAGGATCGATGCCCGCGGCGATCACCTTGTAGCGGGCGCGGTTCGGTCCGTTACCGGTGAGCAGCGCGTTCACCCAGCCGCGGGCGGCGACGGCCTCGAGTGCTTCGAGCACGCCGGGGCACCGCTCCCGCGTCGCGCCGGCCTCGTGCTGGGCGAGCGAGAGTTCGTCGAGACGGGTGAGCACGGGGGCGAGCGCCGCGGCATCCAGTTCGTTCAGTTCGAGGATCGCGGCCAGCAGCTGACCCTCCGTCATGCCGTGCGGGTCGGTCACCCGCACCGTCGGACGAGTGCCGGTGACCTGCTCGATCGAGTCGAGGTAGAGAGTTCCGGCCGTCGCGCCGTTGCGGATCAGGGTTCCATCGATGTCCCACAGGACGTGCGTGCTCACCGACCCATTCTGTCGGGTCGTCGGGGCGGGCGATGCCAGACTGGACGGATGCAGCGAGCGATCCGGTCCGCCACCGCGGCGTTCATGCGCTCACCCGCCCGCCACGTCGTGGGGCCGCTCATCACGCCGGTCGACCGCGCACTGTTCCGCGTCTCGGGCGGGCGGCTCAAGCTGAGCGCCCCGATGATCCCCAGCCTCATGCTGTTCACGACCGGTGCCAAGTCGGGCGCCCGCCGCGAGTCGCCGCTCATGTGCTTCCCTCGGCCCGACGGCACCTGGTACATCGCCGGCAGCAACTTCGGGCTCGAGACTCACCCCGCCTGGTCGGCCAACCTGATCGCGAATCCCGAGGCCGAGATCCACTTCCGGCGGGAGCTGATCCCGGTGCGAGCGACGCTGCTCGACGCCCACGAGACCGAGGCCGTGTGGCCCGAGCTCGAGCAGCAGTGGCCGCACTACCGCGACTACGAGAGGACCGCGCACCGGGCGATCCGGGTCTTCCGTCTGGAGCGTCGCTGATGCCGAGCGCCCTGCCGATCGGCGATCCCGCCCCCGCCGACGGCGCGCTGCCGGCGTCGGTGATCGAGGGCGCGGCGGAGCGTCACCTCGGGGTCTATCTGCATGTGCCGTTCTGCCGCGTGCGCTGCGGCTACTGCGACTTCAACACCTACACGAACGACGAGCTGCGGGGCGAGCGCCGCGACGACTTCGCGGGTCAGGCGATCGCCGAGGTGGGCTTCGCCGGTCGGGTGCTGCGGGATGCCGGACTGCCCGAGCGCCCCGTCAGCACCGTGTTCTTCGGCGGCGGCACTCCCACGCTCCTGCCCGTCACCGACCTCGCCGCGATGCTCGCGGCGGTGCGCGACGAGTGGGGGTTCGCCCCCGGTGCCGAGGTCACGACCGAGGCGAATCCCGATTCGGTCGACCGCGACTCGCTCGCCGCTCTGCGGGATGCCGGAGTCACCCGCGTCTCGTTCGGCATGCAGTCGGCCGTGCCGTCGGTGCTCGCCACTCTCGAGCGCACCCACGATCCCGACCGCATCCCGCAGGTCGCCGCGTGGGCGCGCGAGGCGGGTCTGGGCGTGAGCCTCGACCTGATCTACGGCACGCCCGGTGAGACCCTCGACGACTGGCGTGCCTCTCTCGACCAGGCTCTCGCCCAGAACCCCGACCATCTCTCGGCCTACGCCCTGATCGTCGAGGACGGCACCAAGCTCGCCGGTCAGGTGAAGCGGGGGGAGCTTGCCGCGCCCGACGACGACCTCATGGCCGACATGTACGAGCTCGCCGACGAGCGGCTCATTGCCGCGGGCTACGAGTGGTACGAAGTGAGCAACTGGGCCCGTGCTGTCGATGCCCGCAGCCGCCACAACCTCGCCTACTGGCAGGGGCACGACTGGTGGGGCGTCGGTCCCGGGGCGCACTCCCACGTGGGCGGAGTGCGCTGGTGGAACGTCAAGCACCCGGCCGCCTACGGCGATCGCATGCGCGCCGGGCTCTCGCCGGCGGCGGGCCGCGAGACCCTCGACGCTGAGACGAGGCGGGTCGAGGCCGTGCTCCTGCGCACCCGCATCCGCGAGGGTGTGCCGATCGACCTTCTCGACCCGGCGGGCCGACGCACCGTTGCCGGCCTCATCGCCGACGAGCTCGTGAACGCGAAAGCCGCCCTCGCCGGGCGAGTGGAACTCACGCGACGAGGGCGGCTGATGGCGGACGCGGTGGTGCGCCGGTTGCTCGAGTAGTGCCTAGGAGACGAACTTGATGCTGAGCGGGTAGGTGTAGGTCTGCCCGTTGTTGGCGGCGATCGCCGCCATGATGCTGAAGATGATCACGACGATGCCCACGGCGGCGAGAACGACGACACCGATGAGCAGGAACGTCAGGATCACGCCGGCGACGTAGGCGATGATCATCGTCAACTGGAAGTTGAGCGCCGTCGCGGTGTGCTGGCGGATGAACGGGCCGCGGTCCTTGAGGACCAGGTACCCGATGAGCGCCGGGAGGAATCCGAAGAGGATGCCACCGACGTGGATGAGAGTGGCCCAGAGCTTCTCGTCGGCCGGGCTGAGCGGCTGAGCGGCGGAGTACGGGTTGGCGGGGGGAGGCGTGGATTCGGACATGCCGACATTAAAGCAGTGAACCCGGGAGTCGCGCTCCCGGGTTCACCGTGTGTTTTGCTGAAAAACGAAACTACTTGATGAGGCGGATGGCCACCGGGTAGCGGTACGCGCCGCCGCCGTTGACCTTGACGCCGCCGAGGATCGAGAAGATCGCGTTGGCGATCCAGAGCGCGAACGGCAGGAAGCCGAAGAGGCCCGCGACCGCGTAGAAGTCAGTGAACAGCAGCGCACCCGAGATGATGCCCGAGATGATCTGCAGCACGATGAACGCGATCGTGAAGGTGATCTGCCAGTTCAGCGCCTCCTTCGACTCCTGCTTGGTCAGGGTGCCGCGGTCCTTGAAGACCAGGAAGATGATGAGCGAGGGCAGGATGCCGAGAAGGCCTCCGAAGTGCGCGAACGACGCCCACTGCTTGTCCTCGGCGGGGGTGAGGGGAGCGGCCGGCTGCGGCTGCGGAGTTGCTTCGGTCATGGTTCGAAAGCCTTTCAGGTGAACGAGGGTGACTGAAGTGTCACCACAAGGTAGCGCTCCGCTCTTCTCGCGTGCAACGGTTCGGTCTCGGCGTGTCACAGTACAATTGGCAGTCAGATGTTTTGAGTGCCAACCCGTGTGGGCGGCACCACGAGCGCGGGAGGCGGTGGGCGGATGGTTTCGGATCGGGGACTCGAAGTGCTCCGGGTGATCGTGCAGGACTACGTCGCGTCACGGGAGCCGGTCGGATCCAAGTCGATCGTCGAGCGTCACTCGTTCGGAGTCTCGGCGGCGACGATCCGCAATGACATGGCGCTGCTCGAAGACGAGGAGCTCATCACCGCGCCGCACACGTCGTCGGGCCGAGTGCCCACCGACAAGGGCTACCGGGTCTTCGTTGATCACCTCGCCGATCTGCGTCCGCTCAGCGCGGCGCAGCGCACGGCGATCGAGACCTTCCTCGGGCAGTCAGCCGATCTCGACGATGTGCTCGCCCGCACCGTGCGCCTGCTCTCGCAGCTCACCAACCAGGTCGCCCTCGTGCAGTACCCGTCGCTCGCCACGTCGCACGTGCGCCACGTCGAGCTCGTTCCGCTCACCCCGACGCGATTGATGACCGTGTTCATCACCGATAGCGGCCGCGTCGAGCAGCGGGTCGTCGACATCCCGGTCTCGATCGACGAGGTCTTCCTCGGCGAGCTGCGCGCCAAGCTCAATGCCGCTCTCGACGGCCTGACGATGCCGGATGCCGCCGCTCGCCTGAGCGCGTTCGCCGACGACTTCGCCCCCGCGCGTCGGCCCCTCGTCGCTCAGATCGCCCAGACCCTCGTGGAGCAGGTGCTCGCCAACCGGCAGGACAAACTGCTCATGGCCGGCACCGCTAACCTCGCCCGCACCGAAGAGGACTTCACGGGCTCGATCTACCCCGTGCTCGAGGCGATCGAGGAGCAGGTGGCCTTGCTGCGGCTCTTCGGCGAGATGGAGGTCGATCCGGGCTCGGTGACGGCGCGGATCGGTCGCGAGAACGACGATGTGGGCCTCGGCGAGACCTCGGTCGTCTCGAGCGGCTACTCGTCGCCCGGCGGCGGGGTCGCCCGACTCGGGGTGCTCGGCCCCATGCGCATGGACTATTCGAACAACATGGCCGCAGTGCGAGCGGTGGCGCGCTACCTCTCGCGACTGCTCGGTGAGGACAGACAATAACGTGGCAGACCACTACGAGGTTCTCGGCGTCGATCGCAACGCGAGCGCCGAGGACATCAAGAAGGCGTACCGGCGGCTCGCGCGCGAGCTCCACCCCGACGTCAACCCGAGTGCCGAGGCCTCCGAGCGCTTCAAGCTCGTGACGCACGCCTACGACGTGCTCAGCGACCCGCAGGAGCGCCAGCAG
This sequence comes from Auritidibacter sp. Marseille-P8566, assembly GCA_943372535.1. GTDB lineage: Bacteria > Actinomycetota > Actinomycetes > Actinomycetales > Microbacteriaceae > Rhodoglobus. The sequence continues at coordinate 3,508 of CALRZA010000020.1, read as the reverse complement.
TACGACCTGGGCCCGCAGCCCGGCTTCGGCGGCGCCAACTTCGGCGGCTTCGGCGACATCTTCGAGACCTTCTTCGGGGGCGGCGGTCGCACGACCGGCCCGCGATCGCGCACCGAGCGCGGTCAGGACGGCCTCGTGCGCGTCGAGATCGACCTCGACGAGGTCATCTTCGGCACGACCCGCACCCTCGAGGTCAACACGGCCGTGCTCTGCGAGACCTGCACCGGCTCGTGCTGCCAGCCCGGCACCTCGCCCGTGCGCTGCGACATCTGCGGCGGCTCCGGTCAGATCCAGCGCACGATGCGCAGCCTCCTCGGCAACGTCGTGACGTCCAACCCGTGCGGCACGTGCCGCGGCTATGGCACGATCATCGCGAACCCGTGCGTCACGTGCGGCGGCCAGGGCCGCGTGCGCGCCGCGCGCAGCATCCCGGTCGACATCCCGGCGGGCGTCGACTCCGGTCTGCGGCTGCAGATGCCGGGCCAGGGTGAGGTCGGTCCGGCGGGAGGCCCCGCGGGCGACCTCTACCTCGAGATCAAGGTCAAGCACCACGACACCTTCAGCCGCAACGGCGACGATCTGCTCGCGACCGTCGAGGTCGGCATGACCGATGCGATCCTCGGCACGCGAACGACCCTCAAGGGCCTCGACGGCGAGGTCGAGCTCGAGATCAAGCCCGGCGTCCAGAGCGCCGAGGTCATCACGATCAAGGATCGCGGCATCACGCATCTGCGCGGACAGGGGCGGGGTGACCTCAAGATCGGCGTCCAGGTGATCACGCCCACCAAGCTCAGCAGCAAGGAACAGGACCTCATCAAGCAGCTCGCGGCCGCTCGCAAGCGACCGGCACCGCAGTTCACGCACTTCCAGCAGGGGCTGTTCACCAAGCTGCGCGACCGGTTCCTCGGGCTGTAGCACGTGGCTCACGTCTACCTCGACGAGCAGCTCGAGACGGCGGCCGTCGGTGACACGCTCACCCTGACCGGCCCGGAGGTGCGGCATGCCGTCACGGTCAGCCGCCTCGCCGTGGGGGAGCGCATCGCCATCGGCAACGGGGCGGGGCTCATCGCCTCCGGTGAGGTCGTGCGCGCCGAGCACACCGAGCTCGCCGTGCTCGTGGATGCCGTGGAGACGATCCCGCGACGCACGCCCGCGATCTTCCTCGCCCAGGCCCTCGCCAAGGGGGACCGCGACGAGCTCGCCGTCCAGGCCGCGACCGAGCTCGGCGTCGACGGCGTCATCCCGTGGTCGGCGGCGCGCAGCATCTCGCGCTGGGAGGGCCCCAAGATCGCGAAGGGGCGCGACCGCTGGGCCGCCGTCGTGCGCGAGGCGAGCAAGCAGTCGCTGCGCGCGTGGGTGCCCGACGTGCTCGACCTGCTCACGACCCGCCAGCTCGCCCGCCTCACCGAGGGCGCGCGGATGCTCGTGCTCGAGCCGACCGCATCCACCGCCCTCTCGAGCGTGGTGCCCGACGGTCGCGACCTCGTCCTCGTGGTCGGGCCGGAGGGCGGCATCTCGCCCCAGGAGCTCGCCGCGCTCACCGAGGCCGGCGCCGAGCTCGTGCGCCTCGGCCCGGCGGTGCTGCGCACCTCGACGGCGGGCCCGGCGGCGATCGCCGCCCTCAACGGTGCTCTCGGGCGCTGGTGAGCCGGGAGGCTTAAGCTGGTACCCATGACCACCGAACCGTCGATCTTCTCGCGCATCATCGCGCGCGAGATCCCGGCCGACATCGTGTTCGAGTCCGACGCGGTGATCGCCTTCCGCGACATCGCGCCTCAGGCCCCCGTTCACCTCCTCGTCGTGCCCAAGACCGAGGCCTATCGCGACGTGACCGAACTGGCCTCTGGTGACCCGGCCTTGCTCGCCCAGGTCGTCGCGACGGCGCAGTTGCTCGCCGACGAGCACACCGGTGGTCAGTTCCGATTGGTCTTCAACACGGGCGCCTCGGCCGGCCAGACCGTGTTCCATGTGCACGCCCACGTTCTCGGTACCGATTCGGGCCGCGGAGAACTGCCGGAAGGATCCCTTGGCCAGTAGCGAGACACTCCCCGGTGACGACCAGGCGGTCGCCACCCTCGCGGTGGACGGCGTGGCGATGGTGCGGCTGCTCGGTCCGCAGGATCGTCTGCTGACGACGATCGAGAAGCAGTACCCCCTCGTCGAGGTGCTCGTCCGGGGCAACGAGATCACGCTGTCCGGTGACGCGGCGCAGGTCGGCGCGGCCCGCGCCCTCGTCGAGGAGCTCATCCTCATGGTGCGGGGCGGGCAGGACCTCGGCCCGGTCGAGGTGTCGTCGTCGGCGCGCATCCTCGCCTCACAGGCCGGCAGCCCCGCCGAGCTGCTCAGCCAGGCGATCCTCACCTCGCGCGGCAAGAGCGTGCGCCCCAAGACCCTCGGTCAGAAGGAGTACGTCGACGCGATCGACCTCAACACGATCGTGTTCGGCATCGGTCCCGCCGGCACCGGCAAGACCTATCTCGCGATGGCGAAGGCCGTGCAGGCGCTGCAGCGCAAAGAGGTCGACCGCATCATCCTGAGCCGACCGGCGATCGAGGCGGGCGAGCGGCTCGGCTTCCTGCCCGGCACGCTCACCGACAAGATCGATCCCTACCTGCGGCCGCTCTACGACGCCCTCAACGAGATGATGGATCCCGAGCTCGTGCCCAAGCTCCTCGCCGCGGGCACGGTCGAGGTCGCCCCGCTCGCGTACATGCGCGGGCGCACCCTCAACAACTCGTTCATCGTTCTCGACGAGGCGCAGAACACCACTCCCGAGCAGATGAAGATGTTCCTGACCCGACTGGGCTTCGGCTCGCGCATGGTGATCACGGGAGACATCACCCAGGTCGACCTGCCGGCGGGCGCCTCGGGTCTCTCGCTCGTGACGAAGGTGCTGCGCGACATCGACGACATCCACTTCGCCCGGCTGACGAGCGCGGATGTCGTGCGCCACACCCTCGTCGGTCAGATCGTCGACGCCTACACCGCCTACGACGCCACGCAGCAACGAGCCAGGTTCGAGCGCGGCACCGCAAGAAAGAAGAATTCGTGAGCATCGAGATCAACAACGAGTCGGAGATTCCGGTCGACGAGCAGGCCATCCAGCGGCTCGCCGTCTACGCCCTCGACCAACTGCACGTGCACCCGGATGCCGAACTCGCGATCGTCTTCGTCGACGAGGCCGCGATGGAGCAGCTCCACGTGCAGTGGATGGACGAGCCCGGCCCGACCGACGTGCTCAGCTTCCCCATGGACGAACTGCGGCCCGGCAGCGAGGACTCGATCACCCCTCCGGGCCTGCTCGGCGACATCGTCGTGTGCCCGCAGGTCGCGATCGCGCAGGCCGAGACCGCCGGCCACTCGCCGCTGGAGGAGATGCTGCTGCTGACGACCCACGGCATCCTGCACCTTCTCGGGTTCGACCATGCGGAGCCTGACGAGGAGAAGGAGATGTTCGGCATCCAGCGCGACATCCTCGTCGGCTTCACCCTGGCCGAGCGACGACGGT
>CALRZA010000019.1:0-13613 GCA_943372535.1 Auritidibacter sp. Marseille-P8566 | reverse complement strand
CCGCGGGTCGTCGAAGCGCTCGCCCCGAACGTCATCAACACCCACCCGGCCTACCTGCCCGAGTTCCCGGGGGCTCACGCCGTGCGCGACGCGATCGCCGCTGGCGTGACCGAGACCGGCGCGAGCGTCATCGTCGTTGATGCCGGCGTCGACAGCGGCCCGATCCTCGCCCAGGAGCGGGTGCCGGTCCTGCCCGGCGACACGGAGGCGACCTTGCACGACCGCATCAAGCCCGTCGAGCGACGGCTGCTGATCCAGACCATCCTCGACATCGCGAATCGCACGATCGACCTGACCCGCCTCGGAGGCAACTGACATGGCCGGCCCCACCCACGACCCCGCCGACTACCGCGAGCGCGACGCGATCCCGATCCGCCGGGCCCTCGTGTCCGTGAGCGACAAGACCGGTCTCGTCGAGCTCGCGACCGCGCTCGTGGCCGCCGAGGTCGAGATCGTCTCCACCGGCTCGACCGCTCAGACGATCCGGGATGCCGGACTGCCCGTCACCGACGTCGCCGCCGTCACCGGCTACCCCGAGTCGCTCGACGGCCGGGTGCGCACGCTGCACCCCGCGATCCACGCGGGACTCCTTGCCGACCTGCGGCTCGAGGCCCACGAGGCCGAGCTGGCCGCGATGGGCATCGCCCCGTTCGAGCTGGTGATCTCGAACCTCTACCCGTTCGTGCAGACCGTCGCCTCGGGCGCGCCGGTCAACGACGTGATCGAGCAGATCGACATCGGCGGCCCGGCCCTCGTGCGCGCGTCGGCGAAGAACCACGCGAACGTCGCGATCGTCACCTCGCCGGACTCGTACCCCCAGGTGCTCAAGGCGCTCACGCTCGGCGGCACGACCTTGGCGCAGCGCCAGCGGTTGGCCGGCGAGGCGTTCGCGCACACGGCGGCGTATGACGCGGCGGTGAGTGAGTACTTTGCTATTCTCGTGGCGCGCTGGAGCTATGAGGAACGCGCCAGCGTTCCCGCGACGCCAGCGCCGAGCGAGCTTGCGAGCGAGGTAAGCCTGACGGTGACGGCCACCCTCGCCACCAGCCTGCGCTACGGCGAGAACTCCCACCAGTCCGCCGCCCTGTACCGTATCGACGGCGCCCCCGGGATCGCGCAGGCGATCCAGCACGGCGGCAAGGAGATGTCGTACAACAACTACGTGGATGCCGACGCGGCCCTGCGCGCCGCCTACGACCACGCGGGTCCGGCGATCGCGATCATCAAGCACGCCAACCCCTGTGGCATCGCCACGGCATCCACTCTCGTCGAAGCTCACGCTCGCGCCCACGCCTGTGACCCGGTGAGCGCCTTCGGCGGCGTGATCGCCGCCAACCGCGTGATCGATCGGGCGACGGCCGAGTCGATCGCCCCGATCTTCACCGAGGTCGTCGTCGCGCCCGGGTTCGACGCCGACGCCCTCGAGGTGCTCGCGGCGAAGAAGAACCTGCGCGTGCTCGAGGTGCCTGGCGGGTGGCCCGTTGCTGCGGGCGGTCAGTCCGAGATCCGCCAGATCTCCGGCGGTCTGCTCGCGCAGGAGCCGGACGCCCACTTTGCGCCCGCGAGCGAGTGGACTCTCGCCGCGGGCAGCCCGGCCGACGCGGCGACGCTCGCCGACCTCGAGTTCGCCTGGCGCGCGGTGCGCGCGGTCAAGTCGAACGCGATCCTGCTCGCCCATGACGGCGCCTCGGTCGGCGTAGGCATGGGCCAGGTCAATCGGGTGGACTCGTGCCGCCTCGCCGTAACGCGGGCGGGCGAGCGCGCGGTGGGGTCGGTGGCGGCCAGCGACGCGTTCTTCCCGTTCGCCGACGGACTCGAGATCCTGCTCGAGGCGGGCGTGCGGGCCGTCGTGCAGCCCGGCGGCTCGATCCGTGACGACGAGGTCGTCGCGGCGGCCGAGAAGGCGGGCGTGACGATGTACTTCACCGGCGAGCGGCACTTCTTCCACTGACGCGCGCGCGGGGTAGGTTGGCCTGATGCCTCTGACCTCGCGCCGCCCCTCTCTCTCCAGTTGCCGCCGGGTCGTCGCGGCCCTCGCCGCGGGGGCGTCGGTCGCACTCGCCACTCTCGGCGTCACGACGGTGGTGCTCTTCGTGTCGACCGGCTCGACAGCCGAGTACCTCCCTCAGATCGTCACCCTGTTCGTCCCACCGACTCTGGTTCTGTTCGTCGTCGCCTCACTTGCCTTCACGCTCGGAGCCGCTCGTCGCCGCCGCATCCTTGCGCCGGTCGGTCTGGTCGCCGGCGCGCTCGCGGCCGTTCTCGGGTCGCTCGTCCGTGTCACCTCGACCGGTATCCCGCTGGCCCCTGACGTGGTCGGCGCCGTGGTGGGCAGCCTGGTCGGCATCAACTCGGTCTTCGTGATCGTGGCCGTCGTCGCGTTCGTGACCGTCGGCATCCGGGTCTGGCGTCGGCTCACCGGCGGCGGGGTCGCTCCTCGCATCGCGGTCGTGCGGGTGCCGTCGACGCGTCTCGCGGAGGGCGAGCTCACGCACCTCGACCGTGTCGCGGTCGACGCCGACCTCGTCGACGCGCAGTGGGACGCCTACGTCGCCGCGCTCGAGACCCACGGTTTCGAGATCGTCGAGGTCGAGCCCGCCGATCACCTGCCCGACTCGGTCTTCATCGAGGATGCTCTGCTCGTCTTCGGCGACCTCGCCGTGATCACGAGCCCCGGCGCCGAATCCCGCCGAGCCGAGACCCACGGAGCCCGCGAGACCGCCCGCGCTCTCGGCCTGCGGATCGTCGAGCTCGACCTGCCCGGCACCCTCGACGGGGGCGATGTGCTCGTTGTCGGCGACACGGTCTACGTCGGCCGCAGCGGTCGCACGAACGCCGAGGGCATCCGCCAGCTGCGGGCGCTGCTCGCGCCGCTCGGTCTGACCGTCGTCGCCGTTCCCGTGACGAAGGTGCTGCACCTCAAGAGCGCCGTGACCGCGCTGCCCGACGGCACGGTCGTCGGCCAGGCGAAGCTCGTGGAGTACCCCGAGCTGTTCGACCGGTTCCTCGCGCTGCCTGAGGCGGGGGCCTCGGTCGTCGTGCTGGATGCCGAGACGGTGCTCATGGCGGCGTCGGTGCCCAAGTCGGTCGCGCTCATCGAGAGCCTCGGGTATCGGGTCGTGACCGTCGACATCAGCGAGTTCGAGAAGCTCGAGGGTTGCGTCACCTGCCTCTCGGTGCGCATCTGACACCGCGCCTTGCACCGGCCGTGATCCCGACCTAGGCTGGAAGGCTTTGCTCTACTGACCGACCCTTGGATTCTCATGCCCCACACGTCGACCCCACCGGGTCGCACCAAGCCCGTCGGAACCTTCGCCGCGATCCGGCGACTGTATCCGTACGCGAAACCCGCCATGCCGCGCGTCTACCTCGGCATGGTCTCCGCGCTGCTCGCGGGCGTGGTCGCGCTGCTCATCCCGCAGGTGCTGCGCGTGCTCGTCGACGGTCCGCTGCAGACCGGCGACTCGGGTCAGGTCTGGCCGGCTTTCCTCATCGTGCTGGCCTTGGGCATCCTCGAGGCGATCATGATCGCGCTGCGGCGCTGGTTCGTTCTGACCCCGGGCACCCACATCGAGGCGCGGATGCGCAACAGCCTCTACGCGCAGCTGCAGGATCTGCCGGTCGGCTTCCACGACCGCTGGCCCAGCGGGCAACTGCTCTCGCGAGCGGTGAGCGACCTCAACCTCATCCGCCGTTGGATCTCGTTCGGGCTCGTGCTGCTCATCGTGAACGTGCTCACGATCGTCATCGGACTCGTCTTCCTGCTCAGCATCTCGTGGGTGCTCGGGCTGCTCTTCATCGTGCTGTCGATCCCGCTCTGGATCTACGGCTACCTGTTCGAGAACAAGTACTCCGTCGTCGCCCGGCGCTCGCAGGACCAGGCGGGCGATCTGGCGACGACCGTCGAGGAGTCGGTGCACGGCATCCGCGTGCTCAAGGCGTTCGGGCGCGGCAAGCACGCCCTCGAGAACTTCGCGACCCAGGCCGAGCAGCTGCGGGGCACCGAGATCGAGAAGGCCCGGGCCATCGCCGGCATCTGGCTGTGGCTGCTGCTCGTGCCCGATGTGACCTTCGCGCTCGGCCTGCTCGCCGGCGTCTGGCTCACCGTCGCCGGGCAGATCAGCGCCGGTGACCTCGTCGCGTTCTTCGCGACGGCGACGGTGCTGCGCTTCCCCGTGGAGTCGATCGGCTTCCTGTTGTCGATGACCTTCGACACCCGCACCGCGGCCGACCGGTTCTTCGAGGTCATGGACACCCCGAACGAGATCACGAGCCCGGAGAACCCCGAGACGATCGACGACCCCCGCGGCCGGGTCGTGTTCGACGACGTGCACTTCAGGTACCAGGACTCGCCCGCGAACGTCGGGGACGTGCTCAACGGCGTCGACCTCACGATCGAGCCGGGCGAGACGATGGCGCTGGTCGGCCTCACCGGGTCGGGCAAGTCGACACTGACCGCGCTCACCACCCGGCTCTACGACGTCACGGGGGGCGCAATCGAGCTGGATGGCGTCGACATCCGCTCGCTGACCCTCACCGAGCTGCGCACGCACCTCGCGATGGCGTTCGAAGACGCGACGCTGTTCTCCGCGAGTGTGCGCGACAACGTGCTGCTCGGGCGTCCCGAGGGCACCGAGGAGGACCTCGCCGAGGCTCTCGAGATCGCGCAGGCGGCGTTCGTCTACGAGCTGCCCGACGGCCTCGACACCAAGGTCGGCGAGGAGGGTCTCTCGCTCTCGGGCGGCCAGCGGCAGCGCCTCGCGCTCGCCCGCGCGGTCGCCGCCAAGCCCGCGGTGCTCGTGCTCGACGATCCGCTGAGCGCCCTCGACGTCGACACCGAGGCGCTCGTCGAGGCGGCGCTGCGCCGCGTGCTCGCGAGCACGACGGCGCTCATCGTGGCTCACCGCCCGTCGACCGTCATGCTCGCCGACCGGGTCGCCCTGCTCGAAGACGGCCGGGTGACCGCCGTCGGCACCCACTCCGAGCTGCTCGCCTCCAGCGAGCACTACCGCTACGTCATCTCGTCGCTCGAAGACGAACAGGCCCGCGAGCGTCGGGAGGAGCAGCGATGAGCGTCAGCGGAGTCGAGGGCGAAGAGCGCAACGACTACACCAAGGCCGAGAGCCGGCAGATCCGCCGCCGCTCGCTGCGCCTGCTCGGGTCGCTGATCCGGCCGGTGCGCCCGATGGTCGTGCTCACGATGATCGTCGTGGTCGTCTCGACGGCCGCGCAGGTCGCCGGTCCCGCGTTGATCGCCTACGGCATCGACACAGGACTGCCCGCCCTGACCGACCAGGACTGGATGCCGCTGGCCGGCGCCGTGGCCGCCTACCTCGTCACGGGCGTCATCGGCGCGCTGCTCATCGCCTGGTACACCGTGCTCACGGCGCGCATCAGCCAGGCGATCCTCTTCGACCTGCGCAAGCGCGTGTTCCTGCACACCCAGAAGCTCAGCCTCGAGTTCCACGAGCAGTACACGTCCGGTCGCATCATCGCGCGCCAGACGAGCGACCTCGATGCGATCCGCGAACTGCTCGACTCGGGCATCAACCAGCTCGTGCAGGGCGTGCTCTACATGCTCTTCGTCGCGATCGCCCTCGTCTCGCTCGACTGGGTCTCGGGGCTCGTGCTGCTCGGCTCCCTCGTGCCGCTCGTCGCGCTCACCCGCTGGTTCCAGGTGCGGTCGCAGCTGCTGTTCCGCGACACGCGCACGGCGTCGGCGCGGCTGATCGTGCAGTTCGTCGAGACGATGACGGGCATCCGCGCGGTCAAGGCGTTCCGCAAGGAGAAGCGCAACGAGGTCGAGTTCGGCGGGCTCGTCGAGAGCTATCGGCACTCCAACGCCCGCGTCATCCAGCTCTTCGGCATCTTCGATCCGGGCCTCGTGCTCATCGGCAACGTCGCGCTCGCGGTCGTGCTGCTCGTCGGCGGTTTCCGGGTCGCGGATGGCGGGCTCGCCATCGGTGTGCTGCTCGCGACCCTGCTGTACACCCGCCAGTTCTTCGCTCCCGCGGAGGAGATGGCGATGTTCTACAACTCCTACCAGTCGGCCGCCGCCGCGCTCGAGAAGATCTCGGGCGTGCTCGAGGAGAAGCCGAGCGTGCCCGACCCGACCCGCCCGATCGATCTGCGCAAGGCGCAGGGTCGGGTGACGTTCACCGGGGTCGAGTTCGCCTACAAGGCGGAGCGCGTCGTGCTGCCCGAGTTCGACCTCGAGATCCCGGCCGGCCAGACCATCGCCCTCGTGGGCTCGACCGGCGCGGGCAAGTCGACGCTCGCCAAGCTGATCTCGCGCTTCTACGACCCGACGACCGGGGTCGTGCAGCTCGACGGGGTCGACCTGCGCAAGCTGCACCCCAAGGATCTGCGCCGGGCGATCGTCATGGTCACGCAGGAGGCGTACCTGTTCTCGGGCACCGTCGCCGACAACATCGCGCTCGGCAAGCCGGACGCGACCCGCGACGAGATCGTGCGGGCGGCCAAGGCCGTGGGGGCGCACGAGTTCATCGAGTCGCTGCCCAACGGCTACGACACCGACGTGAACAAGCGAGGCGGCCGCGTCTCCGCGGGGCAGCGGCAGCTGCTCTCGTTCGCGCGTGCGTTCATCGCCGACCCGGTCGTGCTGATCCTGGATGAGGCGACCGCCTCGCTCGACATCCCGAGCGAGCGTCTCGTGCAGGTCGGATTGCAGACCCTGCTCGCCGACCGCACGGCGGTGATCATCGCGCACCGGCTCTCGACGGTGGCGATCGCCGATCGGGTGCTCGTCATGGAGCACGGCCGCATCGTGGAGGACGGCACCCCGCGCGACCTCATCGCGGGCACGGGCCGGTTCGCCCAGCTGCACGCGGCCTGGCGCGACTCGCTCGTGTAGCTAGCCGAGCTCGTCCACAAGGGCGAGGCCGCGGCGCGCCCACGCGATCTCCGTGTCGGCGCGGGCGATCATCCCCTCGTAGGCGAAGGCCTTGTACTCGACGATGCGGTCCCACTGCTCCGGCGGGTAGCGCTCGAGGCGCCGCTGCACGATCGGATGGGTGCGGTCGCGGATCGCGTCGCGCTGCGCGACCCACTGTTCGCGCTGCTCCGTGAAGTGGGCGATGTGCTGTTCGAGCTGCTGGCGCACGGTCGCCGCGTCGGTCCACTCGAAGTAGGCGGCGCGCAGGTGGGCGGGCTCACGCTCTCGGGCGTAGTCCAATGGCTCGGTCATCCACTGCTGGAAGGCGACGAGGCCGACGTCGGTGATGTCGTACTGGGTCTTGGTGCCGCGCGGGCCCCACGCCACGGTCTCCCCTGCGATGAGGCCCTCGGCCTCCATGCGCTTGAGCTGCGGATAGATCTGCGAGTCGGGCGCGTGCCAGACGTGGCCCACCGACGAGTGGAACGCCTTCGCCAGGTCGTATCCGGTCATCGGCTGGGCGGTCAGCAGCGCCAGCAGCGCGTAGCGCAAGCTCATGGGTCGATTCTGCCGCGTTGCGAGCCGCGCGGGGTCGCGCTACGCTGGCCCAACTAACTATCGACGTAGATAGTGAGAGGAGCAGCCATGGCCGGCGCGACCACCGCCAAGATCTTCCCGTACCCGCTCAACGCCTGGTACGTCGCCGCGTGGGATCACGAGGTCAACCGCACGATCCTGTCGCGCACGATCGCCGGCAAGCCGCTCGCGATCTACCGCACCGAGGACGGTCGCCCCGTGGCCCTCGCCGACGCGTGCTGGCACCGGCTCGCTCCGCTCTCGAAGGGCACCCTCGTCGGTCGTGAAGACATCCAGTGCCCGTATCACGGCCTGCGCTACAACAGCGCGGGCCGCTGCGTCGCGATGCCCGCGCAGGAGACGATCAACCCGAGCGCGACCGTGCCCTCGTTCCCCGTGGTCGAGCGTTACCGCTACGTCTGGGTGTGGCCGGGCGACCCGGCGCTCGCCGACCCCGCGACCGTGCCCGACATGAGCCAGATGACCGATCCGCTGTGGGCGGGCGACGGCCTGCTCATCGAGGCCGGCTGCAACTACCAGCTCGTGCTCGACAACCTCATGGACCTCACCCATGAGGAGTTCGTGCACTCCTCGAGCATCGGCCAGGCCGAGCTGAGCGAGGCCGAGTTCGTCACGAGCCACACCGACACGACCGTCCACGTCGAGCGGTGGATGCTGAACATCGACCCGCCGCCGTTCTGGCGCGCGAACATGCGTGACAAGTTTCCCGACTTCGAGGGCAAGGTCGATCGGTGGCAGATCATCCATTACGAGGCGCCCTCGACGATCCGCATCGATGTCGGCGTCGCGCGAGCGGGCACGGGGGCGCCGCAGGGCGACCGCAGCCAGGGGGTCAACGGCTACGTCATGAACACGATCACGCCCGCCACCGACCGCACGAGCCACTACTTCTGGGCCTTCATGCGCAACTACTGCCTCGACAGCCAGCTCATCACGACCAAGCTGCGCCAGGGGGTCTCGCGCGTCTTCGGCGAGGACGAGGCGATGCTCATCGCGCAGCAGGAGGCGATCGACGCCAACCCCGACTACGAGTTCTACAGCCTCAACATCGATGCCGGCGGCATGTGGGTGCGCCGTCTGCTCGAGCGCATGCTCGTGGCCGAGGGGCGCATCGCCGCCGATCCGGTGACGGTGGGCTGATGGCCACCTCGCACACCGAGGTCTGGCAGCGCGCGGCAGTCGTCGAGTCCGGCCCGGTCGCCACGGCGGTGCAGCGCGTCGTGCTCGAGCCCGAGCATCCCGTGCCCGTCGAGCCGGGAGCGCACATCGACGTGCGGGTGACGCTGAACGGCGAGACGGTGCAGCGCTCGTATTCGATCGTGGATGCCGCCCCCGGGGGAACGCGCCTCGCCGTGAGCGTCTTCGAGTCCGAGCACTCCCGCGGGGGAGCCGCGCTCATGCACGCCCTTGCCCCCGGTGACGAGCTCACGATCACGCAGCCGCTGCAGGACTTCCCGCTGCGGTTCGGCGCGGCGCGCTACGTGCTGCTCGCGGGCGGGATCGGCATCACGGCGATCGCGGGCATGGCGGCCGTGCTGCGCGAGCGCGGGGCCGACTACCGCCTGATCTACGTCGGACGCACCCGCGCCGCGATGGCCTACCTCGACGAACTCGTCGCCCTCCACGGGGAACGGCTCGCGGTGCACGTCGGCGACGAGGGCACCTCGCTCGACGTGCACGAGCTCGTGGCGTCGATCGAGCCGGACACCGAGCTCTACCAGTGCGGGCCGATCCGGCTGATGGATGCCGTGCGCCGCGAGTGGATCGAGCGCGAGCTGCCGATCGCCAACCTGCGCTTCGAGACCTTCGGCAACAGCGGCTGGTTCGAGCCGCAGGAGTTCACCGTGCGCATACCGCAGTACGGCATCGAGACCGTCGTGGGCGCGAGCCAGTCGATGCTCGAGGCGCTCGAGGCGGCCGGCGCCGACATGATGTTCGACTGCCGCAAGGGCGAGTGCGGGCTCTGCGAGGTACGCGTGCTCGAGCTGGAGGGAGACCTCGACCACCGCGACGTGTTCTACAGCGAACGCCAGCGGGATGCGCGCTCCAAGCTGTGCTGCTGCGTCTCGCGCGCGGTGCGGCCGCAGGGTGGCGCGGTCGTCACGATCGTGTCGTCGTAGGGCGTGACTGCTAGTTCTCGCGCCAGGGCTGGTAGCGCGCGCTCCCCAGCGTGACGCGATAGCCGCTCGGACCGTGCACGAGCGGCGTGCCCTCGGCCGTGAAGTACTCGAGCGCCCTCGCCTCGTGGTTGATCGCGGGATGCCCGCTCGCCCGCACGACGCGCCACCACGGCACCTCGCCGCCGTAGTGCGCCATGACCGAGCCCACCGCCCGCGCCGCTCGGGAGCCGAGCGCCGCGGCGACATCCCCGTAGGTCATGACGCGACCCGGCGGGATCGCGGCGACGACCTCGAGCACCCGGCTCACGAAGTCCTGCGGTGGCGGCGCCACGGCTCAGATCTCGAGGGCGCCGATGTTCTCGCCGTACTGGGTCTGGCCGACGATCTCGAAGCCGACGGAAAGGAAGAACTTCTCGGGCCCGACCTCGCCGGGCTCCCACAAGGCCGTGATGCGGTGGAAGCCGCGCGACTTGGCCTCCTCGGCCAGTGCCCGCACGGCGAAGGCGCCGACACCGGTGCCCTGGCGGTCGGCGGCGACCGTGATGCGCCAGACGCAGGAGCGGAACTCCTCCTGCACGGCCTCGGGATCGAAGTTGCCGCGGATGAAGCCGACGACGGTGTCGCCGTCGAGCACGACGCGGGGCCAGCTCGTGATCGGGTTGACCCACGAATCCGCGATGGCGTACGAGGGCGGATTGACGAACTGCTCCTGTCCGCGGCGCAGACTCAGCGAGTTCGCCGCCACGGCGGTGGACGCGGACAACTCCTGCAGCTTCAGCTCACCCATTTGCACAGGCTAGCCTGCCCATCCGACCGGAGCAAAAAGTATCTCGACATCAAGATAGTTGCCCGGGCCTTGTAGGATTGGGGCGGCCCAAGGAGAGGAAACATTCGTGGCAAAGATCAAGGTTGAGGGAACGGTCGTCGAGCTCGATGGCGACGAGATGACCCGCATCATCTGGCAGAAGATCAAGGACACCCTGATCCACCCCTACCTCGACATCACGCTCGAGTACTACGACCTCGGCATCGAGCACCGCGACGCGACCGACGACCAGGTCACGATCGACGCGGCCCACGCCATCCAGAAGCACGGGGTCGGCGTGAAGTGCGCCACGATCACGCCCGACGAGGCCCGCGTCGAGGAGTTCGGCCTCAAGAAGATGTGGAAGAGCCCGAACGGCACGATCCGCAACATCCTCGGCGGCGTGATCTTCCGCGAGCCGATCATCATCTCCAACATCCCGCGCCTCGTGCCGGGCTGGAACAAGCCGATCATCATCGGCCGTCACGCCTTCGGCGACCAGTACCGCGCCACCGACTTCCGCTTCGCCGGCGCCGGCAAGCTCGAGGTCAGCTTCACCCCGGATGACGGCAGCGAGCCGCTCAAGTTCGAGGTCTTCCAGGCGCCCGGCGACGGTGTCGCGCAGGTGCAGTACAACCTCGACGAGTCGATCCAGGACTTCGCGCGGGCCTCGCTCAACTACGGCCTCTCGCGCAACTACCCGGTGTACCTGTCGACCAAGAACACGATCCTCAAGGCTTACGACGGTCGCTTCAAGGACATCTTCGAGGAGATCTTCGAGACCGAGTTCAAGGCCAAGTTCGAGGCCGCCGGTCTCACCTACGAGCACCGCCTCATCGACGACATGGTCGCCTCGGCCATGAAGTGGGAGGGCGGCTACGTCTGGGCCTGCAAGAACTACGACGGCGATGTGCAGTCGGACACCGTGGCGCAGGGCTTCGGCTCGCTCGGCCTGATGACGTCGGTGCTCTCGGTGCCCGACGGCTCGGTCGTCGAGGCGGAGGCGGCGCACGGCACCGTCACGCGCCACTACCGCATGCACCAAGAGGGCAAGCCCACGTCGACCAACCCGATCGCGTCGATCTACGCCTGGACCCGGGGTCTCGCGCACCGCGCCAAGCTCGATGGCAACGCCGAGCTCGCGACCTTCGCCGACACCCTCGAGGATGTCGTCATCAAGGCCGTCGAGGCGGGCCACATGACCAAGGACCTCGCGGTTCTCGTCGGCCCGGACCAGAAGTGGGAGACGACCGAGGAGTTCCTCGACACCCTCGACAAGGCGCTGGCGTCGCGCCTGGGCCCTGGAGCGTAGAGCGGAGGCCATTTCTGGCCTCCGCCGCGACGCCAGCCCCGAACGCCGTCTCGGCGTTCGGTCCGCCTGAGGTAACCGAATCGGCCCCTTCCGGATCTCCGGGAGGGGCCGATCGGCTTACCTCAGGACTCGAGAGAGCGAGCCCGATCGAGCGAGACATGGGAGCGCAGGGGGTGGTCGCCGGTGATCTGCGCGAGAGCGACGGCGCCATCGAGACCGTCGCCGCGGGCCTCCACGTGGAGTGCTCCCGCCAGGCGTGCGCTGACCAGCCGTTCGAAGCGTTCGCGCAACCCGGGGGAGCGCACGACCCCTCCGATCGCGCACACCGTCACCTCGGCCGAGCCGAGCCCGACGAGCGCCGCTCCACTGACGACCGAGTGAGCCATCTCGGCCGCGGCGCCCTCGATGATCGCTGAGGCGACGGGGTCGCCATCGGCCGCCAGGAGGGCGGTCGGTTCGGAGAACGAGGCGACGATCTGCACGCGATCGCTGGCGGCCTGCAATTCCATGTAGGCCTCGGGCAGGTCGGGCCAGCGCTCGCGCACGACGTCGGTGAGAGCGGTGGCCGGTCCCCGGCCGTCGTAGGCGCGCATGACATGGTCGAGCGCGAGGCGGCCGATCCAGTAGCCGCTGCCGGCATCCCCCATGATGTTGCCCCATCCGTCGACCCGGGCGACGTCACGCTCGCCCACCGCGAGGGTCACGATCCCCGTGCCCGCGGCGATGACGACCCCCGACGAGCTGCCGATCGCTCCGAGAAACGAGGTGATCGAGTCGTGGGCGAGCACGACCTCGACCGGCCCGAGGTCGCTCAAGAGCCGGGCGATCGCGTCGGCCTCGCCGTCGCCCGAGGTCAGTCCGGAGACGCCCGCGGTGATGCGCATGATCGACTCGCCGGAGTCGGCGATCACCTGGCGTGCCACCCCGGCGAGCTGCGGTGCCAGCTCGGCATGAGTCTGGATGCCGGCGAACATCAGATCGCGAGCGCCGTCGGCCCGCAGGAGGCGGGCCTTCATGCCCGTCTGACCCGCGTCGATGGCGAGGGTGGCGGCGCTCACGACGCGTCTCGCGCGAAGGGGCGCGCGCCGTAGGCGGCCCGCAGGTAGTCGCCGGCCGGCTTGCCGTAGGGGCAGTAGTCGTCGTTCTGAGCCGCGTCGCTGAGGGGATACAGCCGCGCCGGCCAGTCCCAGAGCATGAGGCCGCGCACCCACGGCCGGGCGCTCGTCGCGCCGATCATCTCCTCGTAGTAGCTCAGCTGCTCCTGGCCGGAGACGGCGCCGGGCAGGCTCCAGTCGTTCGGGGCCGCAGCCGAGCCCTCACGCGACGGGCATCCCGCCTCCATGAAGAAGAACGGACGACCGGCGGCGGTGACGACGGCTTCGATGCGATCCAGCTGCGCTTCCCACTGCCCGCTCGGGTAGTAGCCGCTCGACGAGATCACGTCGACGGCATCCCACCAGGTCACGTGGTCTTCCTGGTACTTGTCGCAGTTGTAGGTGATGAGCCCGGAGTACACCTCGCGCACGTCGGCGATCAGCCGACGCCAGTGCGCCTCCTGGCCGTCGGCTCGCACCATCTCGCAGCCGATGCAGAGCATCTCGCACTGCTCGGCCTCGGCGAGACGGGCGGCGGAGAGGATGAACGCGCGGTACGACTCGAACCACTGCGACCACGACGGTTCGCCCGGCACGTCCCAGTCGAAGAAGCCGATGTGCGCGCGCCAGGTGCCGTCGGCGACGTTGACCACGGGCTTGAGCACGACCCGGAGTCCGAGCGACTTCGCCCCGCGGATGGCGGCGACGATCTCCGCGTCGGTCACCGTGGGTGCCAGGTCGGCATCGATCACCGTGGAGAAGGGAGTCGCCTGCTCGGCGGCGTAGGCGA